>JBFMCJ010000137.1 GCA_040754675.1 Bacillota bacterium | reverse complement strand
GGGCCTTCATCGCATGGGAATCCGGGTAGCCATGCTCACCGGCGACAGCGCCCGCACGGCCGAAGCCCTGGCGCGTGAACTCGGCCTGGACGAAGTGCGAGCCGGCCTGGGCCCCGAGCAGAAAGTGGCCGCCATTCGAGAGCTTGAACACCGTTACGGGGCCGTCGCCATGGCCGGCGACGGCATCAACGATGCCCCCGCGCTGGCGGCGGCAACGATCGGCATCGCGATGGGGCTGGCCGGATCCGACGCGGCCATTGAAGCGGCGGACGTGGCGCTCATGGGTGACGACCCGGGCCGGGTCATCGTCGCCCTCCAGGTGGCGCGAAAGGCGATGCGGATCTCCTGGCAGAACGTCGCTTTCTCCATCCTGGTCCTCGCAGCGCTTGTCCCGGCAGCTCTGGCGGGCGTTTTGAGCATCGCACCCGCCGTCGTGGTACACGAGGCAAGCGAACTCCTGGCGGTGGCCAACGGCTTGCGCGCCGGGCGAGGGTGAGGCCCGCTTTTAGGGGCTACACGCTCCGGTACGGGCGGGGCTGCTCCTGCCTGCCGCCCTCGCCGCTACACACAGACAGACCCGGGCCCCGCGCGGGGTCCGGGTCTGTCTTGGATCCCCAAGCTGCAGGGATGCTGGTGTCATGCATGCGGCTCGTGGCACTGCACGCAGTCCATCTTGCCCCGCGTGTTGTTGAGGTGGGATGGGCCGTGGCAGTCCATACACTCTTTGACTGAGGCAGGGGCCGCGTAGGTCGCCGTAAACTGCCCGTCGAAGTGCGCGTTCAGCAGGCGCACGGCCTGGGCCGCCACATCCGCCGTCAGCCGGGCGCAGCGTTCCTTTCGTTCCTTTGAGTTTTCACCGTAGCCGCTGACCTTGCACCAGGTGGTCACGGAAACGTGGCAGAGCGGGGAACCCGACACGCTGGTCGGAAGGTCGGCGCCTCCGGCCGGCCTGTACTGGGGGAACGCCACCTGCGTGTACCAACCCATCAGCTCGTTGATCACCCTGGCATAGGCATCCTTGGGCGTGACCAGGCATATGGCGGCCGCTGCCCCGTTGAGCGCCCCGCACAGCGTCGACCAGCCCACCACCCCGCCCTCGCCGTACCGGAACATGTCCGCGGGGATGAGCGTGAAGGGATAACCTGCGACGTCCGCGAGTTCGCCGATGATGGCCTCGGCGACTCCGTAGTTGCAGGCGCCCTTCCAGTAGCCCTCGTAGGCGCGCCGCGCAACCCTGTCGGGATCCAGTTTGTGGTACGGCCACGGCCAGGGCGGGATGTCCTGTGCCTGCGCCCTGGAGACGCTGCGCAGGCCAGCCCCGCCGAAAAGTGTCCCCAACGCCACCCCGGCAGCAAAAGCGCCGGTCCCCGCAAAGAGCTCGCGCCGTGAAACCCGGGATGCGCCCGCTACCTTTTCCAATTCTGTGGCCACAGTTTCGCACGCCCCTCCCGCAACCGAACGGCCGTGCAGGCCGCCGCATTAGTGCCATGGTTCACAATCTAGTTTAGGAGTGGCCTCGCTGTCGCGTCAATCCGGCTGATCCCGCATTGCCGTTCGGTTGCGGCCGTAACCGACGTGGGGTTTGATATGTACGGCAAACAGGCGGCGGCTGGTAGGCTCCGGTAGAGGCCCATACGAGCCAAGCCATCCGCCAGGAGGCTTCGCGCCTCGTCCTGTCAAATTCCCCTCACTGCGCCGCAGAGGCATGTGACACGTCACCGGGAGGGGTATTCGGATTTGAACGCACCGGTTACTCTTGCTATTATCGGCGCCGGCCATCGAGGGGGCGAGGCGTACGCCCGATGGGCGCTCGAGCACCCGGGCGAGGCCCGGGTTGTTGCCGTGGCGGATCCGAACGCCGAAAGGCGAGAGGCGCTGGCCGAGCGCCACAGCATCCCTTTCGAGCACCGGTATGCCCGCTGGGAGGACCTCCTGAGCAGCGGGCGACTGGCCGACGCGGTGGTGATCGCCACGCCCGATCGCCTCCACGTGGCGCCCACCCTGCGCGCTCTGCAACTGGGCTACCATGTCCTCCTGGAAAAGCCCATCGCGCCGACCCGTGACGAGGTGCTTCAGGTTGCCAGGGCCGCCGAGCGAGCCCCGGGAAGCGTCACGGTGTGCCACGTGCTCCGCTACACCCCGTTCTTTTCCACCATCAAGCGCCTGCTGGACCAGGGACGGATCGGGTCCCTGGTCAGCGTGCAGTACACGGAGAACATCGGCTACTGGCACTTCGCCCACAGCTTCGTCCGCGGCAACTGGCGCAACCTCCAGACCTCGAGCCCCATGATCCTGGCCAAGTCGTGCCACGACATGGACATGATGCGCTGGCTGGCCGGGGCGCCATCCCGCAGCATCAGCTCCTTTGGCAGCCTCATGCACTTCCGCCGGGAGAACGCCCCGCCCGGCGCCCCGGAACGCTGCACCGACGGTTGCCCAGCGGAACGTAGCTGCCCGTTTTACGCGCCCCGGCTGTACCTGGAGTACACCAGGGACTGGACAGGTTGGCCGGTCTCGGTCATCACGCGGGATTTCAGCCCCGAAGGGCGCCTGCAGGCGCTGCGCGAAGGGCCGTACGGGCGCTGCGTGTACCGGTGCGACAACGACGTGGTGGATCACCAGGTGGTCAGCATCGAGTTCGAAGGCGGCGTAACCGCGGCTTTCACGGTCACGGCCTTCACCCTCGAAAACACCCGCACCCTGAAGCTGATGGGAACCGGGGGCGAGATCAGGGGGCACCTGGAGAAGGGCGAGATTGAGCTTCGCACCTTCGCACCGGGAGCGGGCAGGAGCGATTCGAAGGACACGGTCGAGGGCCGGGCGTGGCACGGCCCCTCCGCCGGGGGGTACGAACTGATTCGGGTGCCTGCGGGGCCGGGCCACGCGGGCGGCGATTCGGGGTTGATGGAAGCCTTCGTGCGGCGGGTACGCCTCATCAAACTGGGAGAGCACCCCGGCGAGGCGCTCACCTCGCTGCGGGAGTCCATCGAGAGCCACCTGATGGCCTTTGCTGCGGAGGAGGCTCGCCTCGAGCGCCGCGTGGTACCCATGGATGGCGCATAGCCGCGCCGCCCGGTTCTACCGGAACCCCCTCCTCCCGTAAGGTCCGGTGGAGGCGTCAATCGCTCGGGGGTGACCTCACATGCGGGACACGGCCACAGTGCGCCGAGGCCTGCCGCCAGGCCGCCCGGCGGTCGCGGTGCACGCAAGCGAATCCCGTCCCAAAGGCGGTACCGCCCATGCGACCACACACGGCTCTGGCGCGGCATCCAGCTCCGGGGGAAACGTGCGCTGGGCTACGGCTGCCGGGGCCTTTCTCGGGGCGCTCGGCGGCAGCTGGCTCGATCTGGTCCACCCTGCTGGCGGGACATGGGTCTTCGGGCTCTCGCTCGTCGGTGGCGCGATCGGCACCGTGATTTCGCCGGCGGACGCCGGCCGCGACGGGAAGGACCACGGGCACGCCATGTCCGCGATGGCGTGCGCGACCGTGGGCGGCCTTGCGGGCGCGCTGCTCGCTTCGGCCCTGTACTATGCCGCGCCGCCGCAAGCGGGCCACGGCGCGCACGTGCTCGCCCCCTCCGCCTCCGGCATGGGCGGCTCGCTTTCGGCGCAGTGGGCCGCGCTCAACATGTACCTCATGAACGGCGCCATGGGCGGCATGATCGGCGGCAGTCTACCGGACTGCCCCGTCCTCCAGCCGGTGCGCCGGTTGCTGGCGCCACTGGTGCGCGCCCACGCATGACCGGCTGACTGCCTGACCGTCCCGCTGCGCCCCGCTGAGCTCTCCCTCCCACTCCTTTTCTTTGCCTGCGCGGCAAGCAGGAGGTTCGACGTACGTGCCGAACGGTTTAAGCACCTTAAGCGGTTTAAGCGTCGTTAGGGAGGATTCCGGTGGCCGGCGTTCGGCGACGGGACCCGGTCCCGCTGTACGTCCAGGTGAAGGATGCGATTCTGGCTCGCATCCGAGCGGGGACTTATCCCGTGGGTGCCCGGCTCCCCACAGAAGCAGAGCTGGCGAAGGAGTTCGGAGTGGGCACCGCCACCGTCAAGCAGGCCGTCAACACCCTGGCGATGGACGGGGTGCTCGTCCGGCGCGCCGGGCAGGGGACCTTCGTGGTGGGCATGGCGGTCCCCGCCGGGAGCGTTCCGCTGCGCAGCTTCGCCGAGGCGATGAGCGAACGAGGTATCCCGATCAGCTCCCGGCCCCTGGGGTCGGCCCTGCAGCCTGCCGGCGCCCGGGTGGCCTGGCAGCTGGACATGTCCGACGACGAGCTGGTGTTGCACGTTCGGCACTTGCGCCTGGCCGCCGGGGAGCCGTGCGCCCTGCAGGAGCTCTATGTGCCCTTCGACCTGCTCCGCGGCTCGATGGCCGAGGGTCTTGGCGAGCATCCCGAGACGTGGCTCGACGAGCAGCCGCTGTACCGGCTGCTCGAAGAACGCCTGGGGCTGATGCTCCTGTCGGCCGACGAGAGCGTGTGGGCAGAAGCAGCCTCTTCCGAGCTGGCGGAGTTCCTCGGGATTCCGCCAGGATTTCCGGTACTTGTCGCCGAGCGGATCACGGAGGCGACCGGGCACCGCCGGGTTTCTCTGACCCGGACGGTGTACCGCAGCGATCGGTTCGTGCTCAAGTTCCACCTCGAAGGATACCGCCCCGCCTCCCGTGAGAAAGGAGGCACGACGTGAACATTCCAGGCGCACCCGACGGCCAGGCGGCCGACAGCGCGAACGGGCGCGTCGTTCTCGGCATTGATAGCGGCGGGAGCAAGAGCATCGGCATCCTGATGCGCGAGGACGGGGCCATCCTGGGCATCGGCTTCGGCGGGCCGACCAACCTCTACTTCGTCTCCGAAGAGGACGCCCGCTTCGCCATCCGCACCGTGGTGCGTCAGGCCTTGGGAGCGACGGCGCTTCCTGTCCGGGTCGAGGCGGTGTGCTTCTCTTCTCCGGGCCTGCCACGGGCCACAGCCGAATCGGCCCTGGACGGGCTCGTGGTGCCGGGCCAGCTGGTCATGGAGGACGATGCTCCGTCTGCGTTCGTGGGAGCGCTCGGAGGGCAGGACGGGGTGGTGGTGCTGGCCGGGACGGGTTCGTTTGGCTACGGCCGGCGGCGCGGCAATGTCAGGGTGATCGGTGGCTGGGGCCCGCTTTTGGGCGACGAGGGAAGCGGCTACTGGATCGCCCTGGAGGCCATCCGGGCAGTCATCCGTGCTTACGAACGGCGCGGCCCCGAGACACTGCTCTCCGAACGCTTGCGGGCCACGCTCCACTACGGATACGAAACGGAGCTCCGCCACATCGTCTACTCGGCGTCCATGAGCCGCCACCGCCTGGCGAGCCTCGCGATGCTCGTGTCCGAGGCCGCCCGCGAAGGCGATGCCGTCGCACGGGGAATCCTCGAGGCGGCCGGGCGGCAGCTCGGGGAGCTGGCCTGTTCGGTAGCAACGCTCCTGGAGTGGCACGACGAGAGCTTCCCGGTATCCCTGACGGGTGGAGTAGGACGCAGCGGCCCTTTCGTCCTCGAGGCCTTCGTCGGGCGGGTTCTGGAGTCGTTCCCGAACGCCCGGTGGGTGCCTCCCCGCTACCAGCCGTTCGTGGGGGCTGCGCTCCGGGCCCTCGAGGTTCTCGGGCTTACCCCCGACGACGCCATGCTGCGGCGACTCGATGCGACGGTAGAGACAGTGGTCATGGCGCCGGGACGAGGAGGCGTTAGCGGGTGAACTCTCCCGAAAGCCTGCAGCGACAGTACTTTCAGGCGGTCGAGCGGGTGCTGGCCTGCATCCGGTCCACCCAGGCCGAAGCCATCGATCGCGCGGCTGCCCTGATCACCGAGGCGGTCACCGGCGGGCACGCCTGCCACCTATACGACACGGGACACATGCTCACCCACGAACTGGTGGGCCGGGCCGGCGGGCTACTGCTGTTTTCGCCCATCCGCACCACCCTCGAGGTCCACCACGCGGCCCGCCCTCGCCCGGAGGCGGCGGGGCGGGTACGGCTCAACTGGGACGAGCTCGACGGGCTCGCCCGCCTTATCCTCTCCCAATCGGCGTGCGCTGCCGGCGACGTTCTCATCATCGGGTCGGTGTCCGGCGTAAGCCGCCTGGCCGTCGGCCTGGCCCTCGAGGCTCGTCGCATGGGCCTTCACACCATTGCCATCACGTCGACCGTCTACGCGCGAGCGCTGGAGAGCACCCATCCCTCTGGAAAGCGGCTGTTCGAGGTGGCCGACATCGTCCTCGACCATGCCACGCCGGTCGGTGACGCCGTGGTTCGTGTGCCCGACCTCGGTGCGGCCATCTGCCCCGTTTCGGGGATCGCCGCCGCTTATCTGATGTGGACGCTCACGGCCCACGTCGTGGAACGGATGCTCGCCGCGGGGCGTCTGCCGAGCGTTCTCGTGAGCAACCACCTCCCTGGTGCCCCCGAACGCAACGCCGCGGCGCGCCGGCGCTTTGTCGAGCTGGGTTATTAGCCGGATTGGAGGCCAAGGAGGGTGGCCATACGATGAGCGGGCTTCCGCGAAACACAGGACACCGCTTACATGCTGGCCGCCTGCACGCTGTCCTTGATCCGGGCACCGGTGAGCTGCTGGAGCTCCGGGATCAGCGCAGCCAGCGGTCCGTCATCCGGGCCGGACGAAGCGTGCAGTCGCCTCTCTTCGAACTTCGCATGCTATCGGCCTCCGCCTTGCGGGGCAAGCGACCACCTGAGACCGACCGCGTACTGGTGCCCGGAGCCGTTGAAGCGGTCGAACCGGCTCCCGCCGGTGCCTTGGGTGGACAGGCAGGCTTCACGTTGCGCTTCCGCGACGCGGTGGACCGCCTCGGACACCGCTGGCCCGTCCGCTCCACGGTCACTGTGGAAAGCGGAGCGCTTCATCCTGAGCTCGGCTGCGACCCAGACGTCTCCGTCTGGCGCATCACCCTGCGCAACGAAATCCCGGAGCTGGCCATCGTGGAGGTGCTCTTTCCCCTGCTGCGAGGGCTCGCCTGGGAGCCGATTGCCGGCGAGGACAACCTCGTTTATCCCCACCACGCCGGCGAGCGGTGCGCCCGCCCGGCCGACGTGTACCGTAGCGAGCGCTACCAGCGCTTGGACAGGGCCCAGACCCTCCGAGAGGCGCCGGGGCTGTATGCCCGTGAGACCACGTACTGCGGCCTCGCATCGATGATGTGGATGGACTACTTCGACGACGCCGGAGGCCTGTACCTTGCCTCGTACGACCCGGAGTTCTTGCTCACTGGGGTGCGGGCCGAGGTACACGTCCCGGCCGAAGGCGAGGCCAACCCCGCCCGGAGCGCCAACGGCGGCCAGGGCGGACAGGGCAGGGACGCCTTCCTCGGACTCGGGCTTCGCAAGTTTCGCCCGGTGCTGCCCGGCGAGTCGTGGGCGGCGCCACCGGCCGTAGTGGCGTTCCACGACGGCGACTGGCACTGGGGCGCCCGCCAGTACCGGGCGTGGTTCGACCGGGCCGGAATGCCGTCGCCTGACCGGCTCGGCGGCTCACCCCGCCCGGACGACCTGGCCCAGGAGGCGGCTATGCTCCCGTTTTACCAACTGCGCCGGGAAAACGGCGTGATCCACCGGTTCGACGAGCTGCCGGCCATCTACGACCGGATCTCGACTCGTTACCAGGCCCGCCACTTCTTCATTGCCGGCTGGAACCGGGGCGGTTTCGACAGCCAGTACCCCGAGTACCACCCTGACCTCGACCTCGGCACGCCCATGGACCTCAAGCGGGTCGTCGACCACGTCGCGTCCCGAGGAGGGTTTACCACGTTCTACATCAATAGCCGCCTGTTCGACCGGGAGTCGTTTTACCATCCGACGCTCGGGCGGCAGTGGGCCGTCCAGGATGCCGGCGGCAACACGCACCGGGAGAAGTACGGGCCGGTCGAATTCGACGTGTGCTGCCCGGCTCACCGGGGGTGGCAGAAGCACCTGCTCGACTTCGCCGAATGGATGGTGCGGGCCTACGGCGCCCGGGGAATCTACTACGACCAGCTGGGGTCGGCCACGCCCTGGGCCTGCTATCACCCCGGCCACACGCACCCCATCGAGGGCCGTCCCGACACGATCCACCACGGCCTCTACAACCAGGGGTACGTGGCGCTCATCGAGGAGGCCTCGCGCCGGCTTCGGGCAGTGCGGCCCGACAGCTTCCTCATGATTGAGAACTGCGGCGACCTCTACAGCACGCGGGTGTGGGGAAGTCTCGTCTGGAACGGTACGTTGTATGATGAGTTCTTCAACTTATTCAAGTACACGTTTCCCGAAACCGTACTCATCCAGATGATTCAGACCCGCGGTGCGGCGCCCGTGGAGCAGCAGGAGGCGTACTTTCGCCGCGACCTGGACACCGCATGGCTGCTGGGTAGCGTATTCTGGATCCACGCCCCTCGCCTCGAGGAGCCCCCTGACGTGACGCCGGATCAGGTGGCGCGAATGCTTGCACAACTGGACGCGGTACTGCCGCTGCGCCGCTCCATCTCCCCCGTGTTTGCACGCACCCGCTTCGTCGACACCGACGGGATCCGGGTCGAAGGAGCCCAGGACGAGGCCTACCGGATCGCCTCGCACTGGGTCGGCACCGGCGAACACCTCGTCTTGGTCGTGCCTGAAGCCACGGGCCGTCAGCGTGGCGGCACGCCGGCCCTCACAGCACTGGAAGTGCAGCTGCAACCGGTTGAGAGCCCTTCGTCGGACGGTCCCTGGCGCGTGCACCGTTACTTGGCCAGGGTCGGCCGGCCTCTCGAGCGGCGGGAGGCCCTCGTGATGCCGCGTGATGGCTGGATCCGTCTCCAAATTGCGCCACCGGGTGGCGACTCCGCCGGCGATGGCCGTCTCTTCGGAGACTGGGAGGCATGGCACCTGGAGGGACTCGCGACGTGACGGCGCTTGCTCCGGCTCG
>JBFMCJ010000136.1 GCA_040754675.1 Bacillota bacterium | reverse complement strand
GTTCCGCCCACTCCGGGTGCTTCTCGAGCACGGGTCCGGGCTTACCGAAACCGGCGCAAAAAGCCCAAACCCATGGGTAGACGGCCAGGCCGCGCTTGTGCGCTTCTTCCACGATGACCTGCATGGGATCCTCTGTCCATGAACGGTACTCCTCGTGCTGGTACGCCACCTGGCTCGGGTAGATGCTGCCGCCCTGATAGAAGACCTCCGGATAGATGGCGTTGAACCCGGCCTGCGCGATCTTGTCCATCAGGCTGGCCACACCTTGCCTGTTCGCGGCTTGTTGTATCGACTGATAGTCGACCCAGATGGCACGCAACTCCACTGAGGGGGATTCCATGGTCTTCAAGCGTGCTACTCTGGCCTTTTCCATAGCTGCCTCGGACCTCTTCGCCCCTTCTTCCTCGTTGCCGGCTTGAAATGCCTTCCTTGCCTCACCCAGCTCCAGCTGGGCCTGTATCATCGCCTCCTTCACCGCCTCTACGGGAATCGCCCGGTAGGCTGATTGAGCCGCTTCCAGCGCCGCTTCCGCCTCCTTCAGTTCCCTTTCTGCCCGCTCGGTCCGAAAGTCGCTTACAGGAGGTGAGACACCCAGGAGATAGCGGATCATGTTTGCGATGAGAAACCTCAGCATGGGGTCGTCGTTGGCCCGATCGAAGATGTTCTCGCCCACGTAGACCGATGACTCCGTGATCACAACGGCGGCATCCTGGGGGTGGGGCCGGGACGGAGTTTGACGATCGGCACGGTACCACGCTCCGATGGCCTTGCCGCCGCGTATCGGTTCCACGACAAAGGTCATGGAGCGTGCCGTTGCGATGAACTCAGGAAGCCCAGCAAAGATGGGATGAGAACGATCCAGGGCCCGTATGTAGTCGTACTTGCCCCGATCCCAGCCGATCACCTTGATGCCGAAGATCTCTCCCAGCTGGGCATCCCCCGCTGGCTGCTGCCGTTCATCCAGCTGCGATACTTCGTAGGCACCGAGGATTTTGCCCCCAGCCTGAACGAACCGTCGGATCGCCACGACCTCGGGTCTGGACATGGACGCGTTCGTCATCAGCGACGCCACCCTGTAACCCTGGAGCTTGCCCGATACCACGTCGTCGGTCGACAAGAGGTTGTACCGGATGCCTGCCTCCTCCAGCGAGAGCTTCATGGAGTTCACGATGCGGTCATACGCACCCACCCACCCCTGGCCATCGTAGTAAGCGCGGCTCGCTTCGCTGACGACGATGGCCACGGGAGCTTCGGCCTCAGAAGCACCGGACACCCAGGAGCAGAGCCCCACCAGAAGCGCTGACACGAAGAGTAGGACCGCTCCGGGCCGTACTCGCATGGCCTTGGTCATCATCCGGGTCATCTCTCCCCTCTACTGGCTACTCCCTTGCGTGGCGGACCGCCTTCGAGCGCCTCACTTCAATGCGCCCACGACTCCGCTGATGAAGTAGCGCTGCATGGAGAAAAAGACGACCAGAACGGGCACCATGGAAAACATGGTGCCCGCCGCGACAAGTCGGAAATTGTCCCAAAACATTCCCTGTAAGTACTGAAGGGCTACAGCAATCGGATACTTGTCGGGATCTTGCAGCACGATGAGAGGCCAGAGGAAGCTGTTCCAGTAGCCCATGAAGTTGAAGATAGCCAGTGTGGCGACGCTCGGCTTGATGAGGGGAAGGCTGATTCGCCACCATACGGTCAACTCCCCGGCCCCGTCGATGCGGGCTGCGTCTTCGAGTTCGGCAGGGATGGCCAGATACGCCTGCCGGAGCAGGAAGATGCCGAAAGGTGTCGCCAGCGACGGCAGGTATACAGCAGAAAGTGTGTTGATCAGCTGCATCTTCTGAAGGGTTAGGAAGTTGATGATCAGGCCTCCCGGATTTGGAAGCACAAACGTGCTCAGCAGCGCGACAAAAACGACCTCTCGACCGGGGAAATGCATCCTCGCCAGCGGATACGCAGCGAGTGCCGATATGAGCAGGGTGCCGACCACTCCCACCGCCGTGATGTGCAGTGTGTTGATGACGTACTTCTCCAGGTGTAGGGCCTTCCATACCCCCACGTAGTTCTCAAAGGAGACAGGCCACGGAATGATCTGCGGTGGAAAGGCGTACACGTTGCCCACCGTTTTGAGCGAGGTCGAAAGCAGCCACAGGAATGGCCCCATGGCGAACAGTGCCAGGGCAAGCAGGGCAAAGTACACCATGAAAAGCTTCACCCTGCGCCACACTGACCGTACTGCCCGCCGCCGTCGCACCACCGTATTCGCCTCGGTCATCAGTAATACCGAAGCCCGCCTTTCGCCAGGGTCCGGAACATCCCCAGATTGAAGATCGCCACCAGTAGCGCCACGACCATGCCGACCGCGGCCGCGTACCCGAAATCGTAGTCACCGAACGCCTTGTAGAATTGGTACACCGAAACGGTCAGAGTGGCCTTCATCGGGCCACCGCCGGTCATGACGTAGATCTCCTCAAAGACCTGAAGGGCCCCAAGAATTGACATGAACGTGCAAAACAGAACGTAGGGCCGCAGCAGCGGTACCGTTACCTTCGAGAAAACCTGCCAGCGCGATGCGCCGTCGATGGCTGCGGCCTCCTCGAGCTCCGCCGGAACGGACTGCAGGCCGGCCAGGTAAATGAGCATGTACCACCCAATGCCCTTCCACAACGTCACCATCATCACGCTGGGCATGGCCAGTTCCTTGCTGGTCAGCCAGTAGACGGGTTTGTCAACGAGGTGAAGCGCCTGAAGGATGTAGTTGAGCAGCCCGTGGCTGTCATACAGCCATTTCCAGGTAATGGCCACGGCAACCATGGACGTCACCACAGGGACGTAATAGGTGGTCCGGAAGAAGCTGATCCCGAAGAGTCGCCTGTTGACGAGAATCGCGACCAGGATGGACAAGATCTGGATGGGTGGTACTACTATGACATACTGGATGGAATGGAGCAGGCTGATCAAGAAGTCCGGGTCGTGAAAAGCCCTCTCGAAGTTGCCAAGCCCAACAAACCGCATGGGCTCAAGGAACGTATAATCGTAGAACATCATCACGAGGCCCATGACAATGGGGTAAAACGTGAAGACCATCAATAGCGCGAGAGCGGGGGTGAGAAAGGTATACGCGATCAGATAGCGTCGCACGCGCGGGGAAACAGCCGGCTGCATTCGGCCCATCAAAGAAGCACTCTTCTGGAGCAACAGCGGACGGTCGATTGGCATTCAGAACTCTCCCATTGACATCCTGTGGTGAAGGGGCGGGGCCACTCGCTTACAAGCGCGCAGCCCCGCCGTTCCAGTTATCAGCGCTCCTTGGCCAGGATCTTGTTCCATTCCGCCGCCGCTTGGTCGAGTGCCTCCTTCGCACCCTTCTCGCCGTACACAACCGCTTCTACGGCTGCACCCAGCTTTCCAGCCAGGTCCGCGGAGTGAGGAAGAGTAAGATCTCCTTCCACGGCGTACTGCATCTGTCGGGCAGCGTACATCCTGGCCACGCTTTCCACAGTGTCGTCCGTCTGGGTAAAGAATGGGTCGGCAGCGGCTTTCTTCGTCGACGGGAGGATAGTGACGATCTTGCAGAAGGCGAGCTGTGCCTCGTCGCCGGTCACGTATGCGGCGAACTTGGCCGCCTCCGCCCAGTTCTTGCTCGCTCCGGGAATGGTCAGGTTCATGAGCGGTGCGGCGATGGCACCTCCCTTGAACATGGGATACGGTCCGACCCCGGTAACCTTGTAGATGTCAGGAGCGTTGGCCTTGACCCGGCTCAGGAACTGAGGCCCCGTCACGATCATACCGACCTTGCCTGCCATGTACCGGTCCAGTGCTCCAGCATAGCCCGCCTGGAGCGACTCTCTCGGGATGATGTCGTCCTCCATTAGCGTCCGGTACCACTGGAGCCTGGCCACCGCCTCGGGCGTGTTGAATGTCGCGCGTTTTCGGGTTTCGTCAGTCAGAGCAACTCGCATCTCGATGAGGTCGGTCACAAAGTTGATGAACGGCATCCAACCGTACAGCCCGGTCTTTGCCTTGATCTGCCTGGCGTATGCCTCGACTTCCTCCCACGTGGAAGGGGGCTTGTTGGGGTCCAGGCCCGCCCTTGCGAAGATGTCCTTGTTGTAAATCACCACGTGCGTGACCACGTACCACGGAAAGGCATAGACCCCGTCGTTCAGCCTCGCCGAGTTCCAGAGGCCTTCGAAGTATGTGTCCTGGTACTGAGGAAACTCCTTCCCGATATTGACCAGGGCCCGACGTTCTGCAAGACTCAATGCCATGCCAGTGTTCAGGTTGACGACATCCGGCGCCACGCCACCTGCAATGGCCGCTGTCAGCTTCTGAGTGATAACGGTGATGGGAAAGTCCTTCCACTCGATCCGTATCCCAGGATTCGCCTTCTCGTACTCACGGATCAGGCCGTTGATGTAGTCATCGAACATTGGCCGCAACGAAATCGTCCAGAATTCGAGAGTGGTCGTCTTGGCCTCTGAAAGCGGACCCGTGAGCGCCAGCAACACCGCGCAAGCCACGAGCACCCGCAAACCCCAGGCTGCCCGTCTCATCATCGCTCGCCTCCTTTGGGCTGCTCGCCCAACGAGTAGTCAACGTGGAGCTTCGGCTCTTCTGACTTGTCCCGCCCAACCGTCACCCCCGCTTCTTTCAGGGGAGAGGGGATGTCCCCGTCATCGGCGCCGGTAGGTGCCCTTTACGAAACGGTAGATGTCTTCATAGAAGGCTCGCTCACGTGGATCAGGGGATCGAAAGAGGGCCCGTACCCCTCCCCCGCCGATGAAGTAGGCGCAGGCCGCCTCCGTCATGTAACCGAACTCGACCCCGCCATCCAGGTACTCCCTGAAGCGCTGATGGCGTTCGCTTTCGATAGCCACGGGCTCGTCGAGCTTCAGGTAGTACTCGATTTCGATCCCGGCGTGCCGTTGGCGCGCTGCCTCCGCGGCCGGCCTCAGCCCGACTCCGGTCAGCGTCTTGTAGAACATGTAATTTGGCTGCAGGAAAGCGAGGTCGAAGTAGTAGTCCCGATAGTTGTCGAGCAGGTGCACGTTGTACGAAGACCAGAACGGTATCCAGAACATCTTCAATCCGAGGCCGCTGACGTATCGCCTAAGTTCCTTGAGGAGGTAGTGGTCGTCGACATCCCAGCCTCTGTAAACGGTCTCGAACACCCAATAAAAGCCAAGGAGGCGCTGGTGCCGCAGGTTCGCCTTCTTCCAAGCTCCATGAATCTGCTCGACCATCCAAACCTCGGCCTCGAGCCGGTCGGCGGTCGCCCGAGTGAGGTTCTGGCCCAGCACGGAGAAATTGAGATTGCGCGTGCCTCCCGGGAGCTTGCCGAACATGGACTGGGTGATCGCCGGGTAGGGTAACCCGATAATGACGTTCATGGGGCTGGGTGGCGGCCC
Source organism: Bacillota bacterium (assembly GCA_040754675.1). Classification (NCBI taxonomy): domain Bacteria; kingdom Bacillati; phylum Bacillota; species Bacillota bacterium. Next base: position 3,521 of record JBFMCJ010000136.1, on the reverse strand, counting down.
GAGCGCATCGGAAAGGCCAGCTATGAGTCCTTCCCTGACCGCCAGCCATCCTCCCGGTCGGAACAAAGCCTCAACGATTTCTTCCCAGTCACGTCGGTTGGAAGGGTTGGGGACCGGGATCGCGTAGAAATCTCCTTCACCTGACATCGTCGTGCCGCGGTTTACGTCAGCCCCGATCGCATTGCCGGATGAAGGCTGGCCTATCACCACTGCCGTATCGAAAAGCCAGCTATCTGGTCTGCCACCGGCATCCAGGTGAACCAGGTCGTACAGCAGATCCTCTTCGTCCACCGGCTGTCCTGCACGGAACCCGGTCAAAATGACGTGGCGCAACCCGTTCATCTCCGAGGACCCCTGCGGAAAGTACGGCACGGAATGCCTCCTTTCGGTCACCTTCGGCTTCAGGTCCAGCGAACCCGCCCCGGCTCAATACCCTCGCTCTTCGAACAGTCGAAGCGCTTCCCGGTTGTGGCTGTCAGAATCATCCAGGTTGATGCTCCGGTAGACACTCGGACTTATGCCCCGCCTCGCCAGCTCTTCGGCCGACGCCAGGACAACGGCCCACATCACCACTGCCGCGCCGATTCCTGACGCGGGCGCCATGGGTGCATCGATGCCCGGGATTTGCAGCATAGCATCCCCGGGCGGGGCGCCGTGATCGAGCACGAGATCCGCCACCTCCATCAATCGCTTACCTGACGGGTGGTTGGACCGGACGCTCGTGCTGTACGCGCGGCTCGTGACGGCCACCACCAACGCGCCCCGCTGCTTGGCGATGAGGGAGAGTTCCACCGGAAGCACCTGCCGCCCAGAGACCGACCCCACGAAAACCAGGTCCCCTGCCCGCACGTCCGCTTCGGCCATGATCGCTCGGGCCTGGGCCAGCCCTATCTCTGGGGTGACGGGTGCCACCCTGGCGGCCGCTCCGGGCCGGCGGAACGGCACGCTCCCGTCGACGCGGAACTCGGCGCGCAGCGGGAGCAACAGCACGAGACCGCCGGCCCTGCCGACAAGTTCGCGCGACAGCATGTGCCCCGTATCGTAGACAAACACCGCCCCTTTGCGCTGCACCGTGTCCGCTACCATGCGGGCGGCCTGGCGAATCGCCTCGTTTTGCGAACCCTCGATCTGGCACACCAGGTTCCTGATGGCGCTGAAATAGCGCTCTACTGCGGGATGCTCCGTTACGGTCATGGGCTGACTCACCCCGCATGAACCTCCTTCAGACGTTGCACGAACCAGCGCGCGACGATGTCAGGCGCCGTGATGGCTGAGCCCACGACCACGGCCCAGGCGCCGGCACGAAGGGCCAGAAGGGCCTGGTCGGGCGTTCGAATCCGGCCCTCCGCGATAACCGGTACGTCCACACGGGTCGCCAGGTCTGCGACCAGATCCAGGTCCGGGCCCTCCCGAGGCTGGCTGTAGGGCGTATAGCCGGACAGAGTCGTGGCTATGAAGTCGCACCCGGCCTCAACGCACCCGATGCCCTCTTCCAATGTCGAGACATCCCCCATGACCGGAAGCCCAAGTTCCTCATGGATGAAGCACACCAGGTCCCTCAGCGGCTCACCGCCGGGCCTGGGCCGAGCCGTCCCGTCAACAACCAGCACATCGGCTCCGGCCTCGGCACTGGCCCGCGCCTCCCGCCGCGTTGGCATGATGTAGACGTCGCTTTCCGGATAGCGCCGCTTGTGGCAGTCGAAGACGGGGAGGGTTACGGCACTCTTGATCGCGGCCACGCTTTCGGGCCCATCGGCACGGATAGCCACAGCTCCCCCGCTGGCCGCTGCTCTCGCCATGAGCGCCATGGCCTGGGGGCTGTAAAGCGGGCTTTGCGGGCGCGCCTGGCACGAAACGATAAGGCCCGCGCGAACTGCGCCTGCGATCAAATCAGCCTTGACTTTCCACGACATGGACCGTGCCCCCGGCCTACCTCAGCCCGGCGCCGCCTGTCCGTCGGTCGCCAGCGATTGAGCAACCCGCACCTCAATCCCGTGTGCATCGAAGAACTCCCGGAACATGTCGGCGGGCTCAACATCAGTCAGGATGACGTGGGCAGCCGAAAGCGGTGCGATCTGGGCCAGCCTAGCATGACCGAACTTGCTGTGGTCCGCGCAGACGAAGACCCGGTTGGTGGCCTCTATTATGCGCCGCCTCAGATGCGCCTCCAGGGGGTTGGCATGCGTGAAGCCGCGCTTGATCGATATGCCGAGGGGGGAGATGAACGCCTTGTCGGCCCAGAACTGCGCGATGGCATCCTCGGCCAGAGGCCCGCAGAACGACGAGCCGTCGGATCGCAGCAGGCCACCTGTCGAGATGAGCGTTATGCCCTCGAACTCCGCCACTCGGTCCAGGATGGCGCCGGCCACGTTGGTCAGTAGGGTGATGCGCCGCCCGGCCAGGAAAGGGAGGGCGAACCAGACCGTCGAGCTAGCATCGAAAATGACGGTGTCGTGATCCTCAATGGCGTCTGCCACGAGCCGGCCAATGCGCTCCTTGGCTCCGCGCATCAGGTCAGCCCGCCGGGCGAAGGGCAGATCCTCAGTGGTACGCACCAAGGGCACCAGGACGGCTCCGCCATGCGTCCGCATGGCCAGCCCCTGGTGCTCGAGCGCCGTCAGATCCTTTCGAATCGTCGGAGCCGAGACACCGAGGGCCTTACTGAGATCCTCGACCGAAACGTAGCCCCGCAGCTTTAGCAGCTCGGCCACCTGTTCGCGGCGTCGCCACGATACCGAGGGCAAACGCCCCACCTCCCCGGCGGGTCCGCGGATGGTATTCTTGCCTCCTCACGAAACTCCTTCCGAATCCGAAATACCTCTTGCGATTTCGAGCACCATTGGCCCATCGCCCGAGGGGCTGTTCCAGCTGAAACAGCCCCGGTACGCTCTGCGGGCACGTGCAACAGGCACGAAAACCGAAGCGGGCACATGATTTTCGGAACCGCAAACTTCGCTGCTGCGCTCCCCTGGGGTCGTAAAGTTGGGCCAGACCCGCCGGTGCGCTGACCTATGCGATATTGCCCGGCACCTGCCCTGTGAGCACTATCGCGGCCTCGCGCAGTGCCAGAAGCACCGCTCCGATGCTTCCGCGCAGCAGGTGGGCACGAAGGCTGGAGACCGGGTATGGCCGTGCGAGTGAGGCACCGTGGGCGGTCAACGGCTGGGCCGGCCTGCAGGGCGGAGCCAAGCTCCGCAAACTCCAACACAACCCTCGCGCCCATGCTCATCATGGACTCGCATAACCCGTACCCGTGCTATGGGCGGGGGGCAGCCCGGCCCCGATGGACCCGAAGCGAGGCGCCGCCGATCTTAACCGGCTATCCCGGCGCTACGCCGGGCAGGCCTTCGTGTACGGCGCGGCGATGCCCCCGAGCGGCGGGTGTCCGTTCTTATCGAGCCGCTGTTCGTCCAGTCCGCGGGGCTGTGAGCAAAACGGGCAGAAGCCCTCCGGCTCGCCGTTTTGCTGCCGTCTAAGCCACCAATCGCTGCGGCTTTCCACTTCGAGCCGATCGCATGGCC
>JBFMCJ010000135.1 GCA_040754675.1 Bacillota bacterium | reverse complement strand
GGGAGATGGCAACTGCCAGGGGCGCCGGCCGCTGACGGCGCAGGCCGGCGGGCCAGCTTTTGCCGTAGTAGGCTCAGGGAAGGAGCGAGCTTTTCATGGCAATCCGAGTTGGGGTCAACGGGTTTGGCCGGATCGGCCGCCAGATCGTCCGGGCAGCGTATCGGGACCCGGATCTTGAGATCGTGGCGGTCAACGACATCACCGACGCTCCCACGCTGGCGCACCTGTTCAAATACGACTCGGTTCACGGGACGTTCAGGGGCGAGGTGCGCGTGGACGGCGACTCCCTGATCATCGAGGGGCGCCGGATCAAGGTCCTCGCCGTCAAGAGCCCGGCCGAGCTTCCCTGGAAGGAGCTCGGCGTTGAGTACGTCTTTGAGTCCACCGGCCTGTTCCGGGACCGGGAGAAGGCCTCGGGCCACCTGAAGGCGGGCGCCCGCAAGGTGGTCATCACCGCTCCGGCCAAGGGCGAGGACATCACCGTCGTCATGGGCGTCAACGAGGACGGGTACAACCCGGCCGCCCACAACCTGGTCTCCAACGCGTCGTGCACCACCAACTGCCTTGCGCCCGTGGCCAAGGTCATCGACCAGGCGTTTGGCATCGAGCACGGCACCATGACCACCGTGCACAGCTACACCAACGACCAGCGGGTGCTGGACCTCCCGCACAAGGACCTGCGCCGGGCGCGGGCCGCCGCGCTCAACATCATCCCCACCACCACCGGCGCGGCCCAGGCCGTCGGGCTGGTGCTGCCGCACCTGAAGGGCAAGCTGGACGGCTACTCGCTGCGGGTGCCGACGCCGGACGTTTCGATACTGGACCTGGTGGCCGTGGTGAAGAGGCCGGCCAGCGTCGAGGCGGTCAACGCCGCGCTCAAGGACGCCGCGGCTGGCCCGCTCAGGGGCATCCTGCGCTACGCCGAGGAACCGCTGGTCTCGAGCGACCTCATCGGCGACCCCCATTCTGCGATCGTGGACGCCGAACTCACCATGGTCATCGACGGCACCTTCGTCAAGGTCGTGGCCTGGTACGACAACGAGTGGGCGTATTCGCTGCGCTGTGTGGACCTGCTCAAATACATGGCAAAGAAGGACGGGCGCCTGTAGCCGGGCGCCCGTCTTCGCTGTCCACGGAAGGGCGGAGGCGCCATGGCATCGGCCTACAACAAAAAGAGCGTCGAGGACGTGGACGTCCACAACAAGCGGGTGCTGACCCGGGTTGACTTCAACGTGCCGATGGACGAGCACCGCCGCATCACCGACGACAAGCGCATCCGCGCAAGCCTTCCCACCATCCAGTACTTGCTGCGCCACGGCGCCCGGGTCGTCTTGATGTCCCACCTGGGCCGCCCCAAGGGCAAGCCCGACCCCAAATACAGTCTGGAGCCGGTCGCCCACCGGCTCGAGGAGCTGCTCAACGTGCCGGTGCGGATGCTCCCGGACTGCGTGGGGCACGAGGTGGAACAGGAGGTCGAGCGGCTTCAGCCCGGCCACGTGGCGCTTCTTGAAAACCTGCGCTTCCACCCGGAGGAGGAGAAGAACGACCCCGAGTTCGCCAGGGCGCTGGCGCGGCTTGGCGACATCTACGTAAACGACGCGTTCGGTTCGGCGCACCGCGCCCACGCCTCCACCGAAGGGGTGGCGCGCCAGTTGCCGGCGGTGGCGGGGTTGCTGATGCTCAAGGAGATCACCACCATGGGCAAGGCGCTTGCGGACCCGGAGCGGCCGTTCGTGGCCATCCTGGGGGGCGCCAAGGTATCGGACAAGATCGGCGTCATCAAAAACCTCCTGACCAAGGTGGACGCCCTGCTCATCGGCGGCGGCATGGCGTACACCTTCCTGAAGGCGAAGGGGTACGCGATCGGCGACTCGCTGCTGGACGCCGAGCACGTCGATCTGGCCAGGGATCTGATGGAGCAGGCGGGGCGGCGGGGCGTTCGCCTCCTGCTGCCGTCGGACGTGGTGGTGGCGAAGGAGATGAGCGTGGACAGCCCCCACCGGGTGGTGCCGGCGTCGGAGATCCCGGAGGGCTGGCAGGGGCTCGATATCGGGCCGAAGACCCGGGAGCAGTTCGCCGAGGAGATCCGCAAGGCCCGGACGGTGGTCTGGAACGGCCCGCTGGGCGTCTTCGAGATGGTGCCGTTTGCCGAGGGCACGCGGCGCATTGCCATGGCGCTGGCCGAAAGCAGGGGGACGACCATCATCGGGGGCGGCGACACGGCGGCCGCGGTGGAGCAGTTTGGGCTGGCCGAACGGATGACCCATGTCTCCACGGGCGGCGGGGCGTCGCTTGAGTTCCTGGAGGGCCGGGAGCTTCCAGGCGTGGCGGTGCTCGAAGACCGCTGAGAAGGGGCGCCCGCGAGGGATTCCCGGGGCGGCGAGAAAGGCGGGCAGAGTTGCCGATGTCAGGTGCGATAGGCACCCGGCCGCGCATCATCGCGGCCAACTGGAAGATGAACAAGGTGCCCTCCGAGGCGCGGGCGTTCGCCGTGCAGCTGCTGAGCCAGCTCGCAACGCTCGGGCCGCCCCCCGGTGTCGAGGTGGTCATCTGCCCGCCCTTTCCGGCGCTGGAGGCCGTAGGGGAGGAGATCCGGCGTTCGGGGCTGGGGGGCTGGGTGCACCTGGGGGCCCAGAACCTGCACTGGGAGCCCCACGGGGCGTTCACCGGCGAGGTTTCGGGCGCCATGCTGGCGGACGTGGGGTGCCGCTACGTCATCGTGGGGCACTCCGAGCGGCGCCACCTGTTCGGTGAAGCGGACGACGCGGCGGCGCGCAAGGTGAGGGCGGCCCTGGGATACGGCCTGACGCCCATCTTGTGCGTGGGCGAGACGCTGGAAGAGCGCCGCCGCCGCCAGACCGAGGCGGTGGTGCGCCGGCAGCTGGACGCGGCGCTGCAAAACGGGCCTGGCGACTTTGCCGGCCGCATCGTGGTGGCCTACGAACCGGTCTGGGCCATCGGCACCGGCGAGAATGCGACCGGCGAGGAGGCCAACCGGGTCATCGACGGGGTGATCCGGGCGAGGATCCGGGAACTCGCCGGCCCCGACGCAGCCGACAAGACCCCCATCCAGTACGGCGGCAGCGTGAGCCCGGCCAACATCGGAGAGTTCATGGCGTATCCCGCCATCGACGGGGCGCTGGTCGGTGGGGCAAGCCTCAAGGTCGAGAGCTTCGCGGCCATCGTGGCCGCAGGGAGGCGTTAGGCGTGACGACCATTGACGAGATCGTGGCGCGGGAGATCCTGGATTCCCGGGGCAACCCCACCCTGGAGGTGGAGGTGGTGCTGGCGGGGGGCGCCGTCGGGCGGGCGGCCGTGCCGTCGGGCGCTTCCACCGGGAAGTTCGAGGCGGTGGAGTTGCGCGACGACGACCCCGGGCGGTACCTCGGCCGGGGGGTTCTCAAGGCGGTGGACAACGTTCACGACATCATCGCCCCGGAACTGTTGCACCTGGACGCCAGCGACCAGGCCGGCATCGACCGGCGGCTCGCCGAGCTGGACGGCACCGAGAACAAGGGCAAGCTCGGCGCCAACGCCCTTCTGGGGGTGTCGCTTGCGTGCGCGAAGGCGGCAGCGCAGGCTGCGGGTCTCCCCCTTTACCGGTACATCGGCGGCACCGACGCCCGGGTGATGCCGGTGCCGCTCATGAACGTGCTGAACGGCGGCAAGCACGCGGACAACAACCTGGACATCCAGGAGTTCATGATCGCGCCGGTGGGCGCTTCGTCGTTTCGGGAGGCGCTGCGCATCGGCGCCGAGGTCTACCACCACCTGAAGAGGGTGCTCAAAAAGCGGGGCCTGTCCACATCGGTGGGCGACGAGGGCGGCTTTGCGCCCAACCTGAAGGCGAACCGCGAGGCCCTCGACCTGCTGGTGGAGGCCATCGGCGCGGCGGGCTACAAGCCCGGCGAGCAAGTGGTGCTCGCACTGGACGTGGCGGCGTCCGAACTCTGCGAGAACGGCCGCTACCACTTCCGGGGCGAGGGCACCGAGCGCGACCTCGAACGCATGGTCGCGTACTACAGCGACCTGGTTGATAACTACCCCATCTACTCCATCGAAGACCCGCTCGACCAGGAGGACTGGACGGGCTGGAAGGCCATGACGGAGGCCCTGGGCGAACGGGTGCAGCTGGTGGGAGACGACCTGTTCGTCACCAACACGAAGCGCCTGGAACGCGGCATCCGCGAGCGGGCGGCCAACGCGATCCTGATCAAGGTCAACCAGATTGGAACCCTCACCGAGACGCTGGAGGCCGTCCAGATGGCGCACCGGGCAGGCTGGAGGACGGTCATCTCGCACCGCTCCGGCGAGACCGAGGACACCACCATCGCCGACCTGGCGGTGGCCGTCAATTCCGGGCAGATCAAGACGGGTGCGCCGTGCCGCACCGAGCGGGTCGCCAAGTACAACCAACTGCTGCGCATCGAAGAAGAGATGGAGGACAGCGCGACCTTCTGGGGAAAGGCCGCCTTCGCCAGGAGCGGCGCCCGCTGACGGCCGCATCGCGCGGCCGCGCTCCGGCTGATTGTGTGGGCTGAAGCGCTGGTGATAGAATGGCGGCGTGCCCGGACAGACGGCGCCGGGGCGCCAGCGCCGCGGCGCGCGGGGCGGGAGGAGGCGCGTGGCCACGTGGATACGTTTCTCCTTGTATTGCAGTTCGTCATCGCCGTGGCCCTTACGGTGGTCATCATGCTCCAGCCCAGCAAGGGCGAAGGCCTCGGGTCCATCGGCGGCGGGGCTCGGATGTTCTTCCGGAAGGCCAAGGGCTGGGAGCTGATTCTGGAAAGGGCAACCGTCATTCTTGCCGTACTGTTTATGACGCTTTCTGTCGTACTGGTCGTCGCCCGGTAGGCGGTTCTCCGTTTGCGCCGGGCGGTCGAGGGAGGGACAGGCTAGGCGATGGACACCCTGTCGTGGGCACCCGTCGGGGCGATGGGTGCCGGTGCTCTGGCACTGGTTTTCGCCGCTTACTTCTACGGCCGCGTCCAGACCTACGAACCCGGAACGAGCCGGATGCAGGAGATCGCCGGGGCCATCCAGGAAGGCGCCATGGCCTTCCTGCGCCGGGAGTACCGCACGCTCGTCATCTTCGTGGCCATCGTGGCAGGCGTCATTATCGCGGTGGGCAACCTGGCGCCGTCCGGGAACCTGCCCCCCCAGACCGCTCTGGCGTTCCTGGTGGGTGCCACGAGCTCGGCCACGGCGGGATACATCGGCATGCGTTCGGCCACCCGCGCCAACGTCAGAACGGCCCAGGCGGCCACGAACGGCCTCAACCGGGCGCTTTCGGTGGCGTTCTCCGGCGGGGCCGTCATGGGGCTGACGGTGGTCGGGCTGGGGCTGCTGGGCCTTGGCCTGATGGTGGCCATCTTCGGCGACCCCAACGATCCCGTGAGCTTCAGCATCGTCAATGGCTTCGGGTTTGGCGCCAGCTCCATCGCCCTGTTCGCCCGCGTGGGGGGCGGGATTTACACCAAGGCGGCCGACGTGGGCGCTGACCTGGTGGGCAAGGTGGAGGCGGGGATCCCGGAGGACGACCCCCGCAATCCGGCGGTCATTGCCGACAACGTCGGCGACAACGTGGGCGACGTGGCCGGGATGGGGGCCGACCTGTTCGAGTCGTACGCGGCTTCCGTCATCGCCGCCATGACCATCGGCGTGAGCCTGGCGGCCGACGGCGGGTCGTGGGGGTTCATCACGCTGCCGCTCGCGCTGGCGGCGCTCGGCATCGTGGCCTCGATCATCGCCGCGTTCATGGTCCGCACCGGCGAGCAGGGCAACCCGAGAGTGGCGCTGCGCAACGGCACGTGGGTCGCGGCCATCCTGGTAGCCATTGGATCCTACTTCCTGATCGACGCGATCATCCCGGGGCCAGGCGGGCTGTCGCCGGTGGGCGTGTGGGTTGCGACGGTAGCGGGCCTGGTCGTTGGGGTGGCCATCGGCATCATCACGGAGTATTACACGTCGGCGGACTACCGCCCGGTACGGGAGATCGCTGAGGCGTCCGTGACCGGCACCGCCACCAACATCATCGCGGGCCTCGCCAACGGCATGCTGAGCACCGCATGGCCGATCTTGCTCATCGCCCTCGGCACCTGGGTGGCGTTCCGGTATGCCGGGCTGTACGGCATCGCCCTGTCGGCCGTGGGCATGCTGGCCACCACCGGCATGACCGTGTCGGTCGACGCTTACGGCCCGGTGGCCGACAACGCGGGTGGCATCGCCGAGATGGCGGAGCTAGGCAGCAACGTGCGGCGCATCACGGACACGCTCGACTCGGTGGGCAACACCACGGCCGCGGTCGCCAAGGGCTTTGCCATCGGGTCGGCGGCGCTCACGGCGCTGGCGCTCTTCTCGGCGTACAAGACGGCCGCTGGAATCCAGGTCATTGACGTGACGCGAGCCGACGTCATCCTGGGCCTGCTCGTGGGGGGCATGGTGCCCTACCTGTTTGCGGCCCTTGCCATGCGGGCGGTGGGGCGGGCTGCGTTCCAGATGATCCAGGAGGTGCGGCGTCAATTCCGTGAGATCCCCGGCCTCATGGAGGGGCGGGCCCGGCCCGAATACGGCCGGTGTGTGAGCATCAGCACCGGGGCGGCGCTTCGCGAGATGGTGGTGCCGGGGAGCATGGCGGTGGCCCTGCCCCTCGCGACGGGCCTGATCCTGGGCAGGGAAGCGCTGGGCGGGCTTCTGGCCGGCGCCACGCTGAGTGGCGTGCTCCTCGCCATCATGATGGCCAACTCCGGCGGCGCCTGGGACAACGCCAAGAAGCACATCGAAGGCGGCGAGCTGGGGGGCAAGGGGTCGGACGCCCACAAATCCGCCGTGGTGGGCGACACGGTCGGGGATCCGTTCAAGGACACGGCCGGGCCGTCCATGAACATCCTGATCAAGCTGATGGCCATCGTGTCGCTGGTCTTCGCCCCGGTCTTCGGAGCGGGGCTCTTCTGATCCACTCCCGTTCGAACCAGGCGAGGGGCGCGCCCCGCATCCCCGGGGTGCGCCCCTCGTTTTCTGCGTTGCCTGCTCCGCGAAAGGGCGCGGTGCGAACCGCTACCCCTCGAGCATGGCCTTCAATGCCGCTCCGGGCGGAACCATCGGCAGCACGTTCTCTTCCTGGCGTACCACGCAGTCGACGACCACCGGGCCCGGGTGGGCCAGGGCCTCCCGGACGGTGGCGGCCAGTTCGCCCGGCCGGTCGACCCGCATGCCCCGTACGCCGTAAGCTTCGGCGACCTTGACGAAGTCCGGCTGGTGCCGGAACACGCTGGCCGAGAAGCGCCGCCGGTAGAACAGGTGCTGCCACTGCCGCACCATGCCGTGGCAACGGTTGTTGATGATGAAGACTTTGACGGGCAGGCGGTGCTCCGCCAGGGTGGCAAGTTCCTGGACGTTCATCTGGAAGCTGCCGTCGCCGTCGATGCACACGACCTGCGCTTCAGGCAGCGCGAGCTTCGCGCCGATGGCGGCGGGCAACCCGTAGCCCATGGTTCCGAGGCCGCCCGACGTGAGGAACTGGCGAGGGCGCCGGTACCGGTAGAACATGGCCGCCCACATCTGGTGCTGGCCTACGCCGGTGACCACCAGCGCCTCTCCTCCGGTGGCGTGGTGGATCTCCTCGATCACCGCCTGGGGGAGCAGCTCCCGGCCGGCCAGATCCCGGTCGTACCGGTACGGGTGTTCGCGCTTCCAGGCGTCGACGCGCTCCAGCCACTCGCGCCGGCGGGCGAACGTCGGGCCGTCCTTCTCCGCCCCGGCCCGCACGTCGAACGCGGCCAGCAACGCCTCAAGGCCTGTACGTGCGTCTGTGGCAAGGGACACGTGCGGTGTCTTCACCTTGCCCAACTCCGCCGCGTCGATGTCGATGTGAATGATCGCGGCGTCCGGGGCAAACTCGGAGACTTTGCCCGTGACCCGGTCGTCGAACCTGGCCCCCACCGCCACGAGGCAGTCTGTCTCACTGAGCGCCATGTTGGCCGCGTACGCGCCGTGCATGCCGGGCATGCCGAGGAAGAGCGGATGGTCCCCCGGGACGGCCCCAAGGGCCATGAGCGTCGTGGTAACCGGGATCCGCGCGCGTTCGGCCAGGCGCCGCAGGGCGTCCGCAGCCCCGGCGGTGATCACGCCACCGCCGACGTACAGCACGGGACGGCGCGCCGCGGCGATGAGTTCCGCCGCCAGCAGCACCCGGTCTTCCGTCAAACCGGCGAGCTGGCCGTCTGCAAGCTCGGTGCCACCACTGGCAATGGCGCCCAATCGGCGGGGACGGAGCCGGCCCGTGCCGCCTGACAGCGGTGCTGCAAATACGTCCCTCGGGATGTCGACCAGCACCGGGCCGGGACGCCCGGAAGCGGCCACGGCGAAGGCTTCGCGGAGCACGCCGGGCAGGTCATCCGGGTCGAGCACCAGGTAATTGTGCTTGGTCACCGGCATGCTGATGCCGACGGTGTCGGCCTCCTGAAAGGCGTCCGTGCCCAGGGCGGATCGCGCCACATTGCCGGTGATGGCCACCACCGGCACCGAGTCGAGGTACGACGTGGCGAGGCCGGTGATGAGATTGGTGGCCCCGGGCCCGGACGTGGACATACAGACGCCCACCCGGCCGGTGGCTCGGGCGTACCCGTCCGCCGCCAGGGCCGCAGCCTGTTCGTGGCGCACCAGGATGTGGGTCAGCGGCGCGTCATGCATCGCGTCGTAAAGCGGCAGCACCGCGCCGCCGGGGATCCCGAACACCAACTCAACCCCATGTTCCACGAGCGCCTGCACCACCGCCTGAGCCCCCGTGAGGGGTTCCGCCTGCGGTGCCCTCTGAGCGACTGCGTTTCGTTGCGGCTCTCCCATTTCTCGTGCCTCCTACAGGGTGCCTGGCAGCTAAAGCGTCAGCAGCACGGCGCCGGTGTTGGCGGAAGTGACCATCCGGGCGTACCGCGCCAGGTACCCGCGGGTCTCCCGG
>JBFMCJ010000134.1 GCA_040754675.1 Bacillota bacterium | reverse complement strand
ATCGGGTACTCGCTCCACGCCGGGATGGTGGTCGTGGCCGACGGCACCGACGACGCCGCCCGGCGGCTTTCGCGGGTGCTGACGACCGATCCGGGGCTGGGCGTGGTGCGCCACGCCGACGCCGGCTACGAGAAGGCCATCGAGACCGCCCGCCGCACGGGCATCAAGATGCCGATGCCGGATTGAGGCGGCCGGCAGTTGTCAGCGGGCGCGAAAGCGGGCCGACCGGGCGGCGATGGCCAGATCGCACGCCTCGACCAGGTTCAAGCCGCCGCCGAAGGCCGCGCCGTTAACGGCAGCGATCACCGGAAGGTCGATACCGGTGATGGCCCGGTGGAGGGCGATTAAGGCATGGCCGAAGCGTACGACGTCCAAGGCCGACACGCTTTGAACTCACCGTAGCTTCAGGCCAGGCCACCGTATGGGAACGCCTCCCCTTTCAGGATTGCCCTGCTCCCGAACACGCCGTACACCGTCTTCACGTACCATCAGCGGCGCGGCAGGATGAGGGACTCGACGAACGCCTGGCCGCCGGCGACGGCCAGGATGAGCAGGACGGTCCTCACGAGCAGGCTCGGGAAGGCGGCGTAGAGAAGGACCAGGGCGGCCGAAACCCAGACGCCGGTGCACCAGTAGCACGTCACAAGCGCCACGAACCACGCCCGGGCGCGCCCCATGCTGGCAGGGTCGGCCCGAAGGGGATCCCTTCCGCCCGCCACCCACCGGCGCAACGGCTCGGTGATGCTGTCCAACACCACCAGGTGCGTCAGCCGGAAGCTCGCCAGGATCAGGACGGCCAGTTCCAGCCAGCCTATCCCCATCATGCGGCCTGGACCCTCTCCGGGGCGCGGTGCACCGCGCCGTCCCATAGTATGCGCCCCAGCATCGGCGCGCCCGTTCGGGCGGATACTGGATGTCGGGAGAACAGACAACAGAGTGGATCGGGCTGGGCGGTGGCAGGACATGTCGGTGGACGGCGTCAGCCGTGAGGCGCTGGTGGCCCTGTGGGCCGGCAAACTGGCCATGCTGGTCAGCCGGAGCCTCGGCCGCGGTGGCACCACCTGGCCCGGAAGGCTCGCGACCGCCCTTGAGCCGCGCCTCTTGGACAGGCTCGCCAGGGTTCCGGCACGCGGGGCGGTCGTCATCACAGGCACCAACGGCAAGACCACGACAGCGCTGCTCCTGAGCAGCATCGCGAGGGCAAGCGGGCTGCAGGTGGTACACAATCTGGCCGGCGCGAACATGTCGAGCGGCATCGTATCGGCCTTCCTCGAGAACGTGAGCTGGCGGGGGCAGGGGCGAGGCGACCTGGCCGTGCTCGAGGTCGACGAGGGGTCGCTGACGGGAGTCGCGCCCGCCGTCCGGCCCAAAGCCGTGGTGGTGACGAACTTCTTCCGCGACCAGCTTGACCGGTACGGCGAGGTGGACGGCACCGTCCGGCAGGTCCGGGACGGGGTTGAGCGCTGCGGGGCAGGAACGCAGCTTGTCCTTTGCGCGGACGACCCTCTCGGCGTTTCCCTTTCCGAGGCTCGGGTGCCCCTGAATGGATCCGCACCGTGGCTTTACTTCGGCCTCGAACTTCCGGCCGCCGACGGCGCCTCCGCCCACCTCACCGCCGACGGGTCGCAGTGCGTGCGGTGCGGGTCCCCCTACCACTACCAACGGCTCTACTACTCGCACCTCGGCCACTACGCCTGCTCAGCGTGCGGACATGCCCGGCCCGCCCCGGCCGTCTACGCCCGGGAGGCCCAAACCGAGGCCGACGGAACCACCCGCTTCGAACTCGTGACGCCCGCGGGAAGCCGCACCTGCCGCCTGAAGCTCCCCGGCCTCCACAACCTCTACAATGCGCTGGCCGCCGCTGCCGGCGGCCTGGCACTGGGGTTCGAGGTCGACCGCATCGTGGAGGGCATCGAGAGCGCCAGTACGCCCTTCGGGCGCATGGAGCCGTTCAGCGTGGCCGGGAGGGCCGTCGTGGTGGCCCTGGTCAAAAATCCCAGCGGGTTCAACGAAATCATCCGGACCATCCGGAGCCGGCCGGGGCCGTACCACGTGGTTTTCGCGCTCAACGACCTGGCCGCCGACGGCCGGGACGTTTCGTGGATCTGGGACGTGGACTTCGAACAACTGGCGTCGCCGGGCTCGGGCGAACTGGCCTGGGCCATCTGTTCCGGAAGGCGCGCCCAGGACATGGCCGTGCGGCTCAAGTATGCGGGCGTCGTGCCGGAGCGCCTGGTGGTCGAGCCGGCCATTGACAGGGCGCTTCGCCGGGGCGTTCGCCTCCTGCCGCCGGGGCAGACGCTCTTCGTCCTGCCCACGTACACCGCCATGCTGTCCGCAAGAAGGGTGCTGGCCCTCGATGCTCTTCCACGAGCAAGCGCAGGCCGTTGAAGGCGGCCCTCCCCGTGAAGCGGCCGCAAGCTGTCGCCCGAAGCTCTCCATTCTCAGCCTCTACCCCGAACTCCTGAACGTTTACGGCGACCGGGGCAACGTCCTCAGTCTGGTGCAACGGGCGCGCTGGCACGGCATCGAGCCGGCCGTCACCGAAGCGGGGCTGGGGACGGACGTGGACGCGGGGCAGTTTGACCTGGTGGTGCTCGGAGGCGGGCAGGACCGGGCCCAGCGGGCCATCGCGGAGGATCTGCGCCGCTACAAAGGCCCGTCCCTGGCGGCGGCCATCGAAGAGGGGCTGCCGGTGCTGGCCGTCTGCGCCGCGTACCAGCTCATGGGGCACTTCTACCGCACCGCCGACGGGTACGAGATCCCCGGCCTGGGGATCTTCGCCGTCTGGACCGAAGCGGGAAAGGGCCGGCTCATCGGCGACATCGCGGTCCAGGCAGAACTCCCGGGCCGCAGGCTCACCCTGGTCGGCTTCGAAAACCACGGCGGCCGAACCCACCTCGGCCCCGGGGCGCGCCCGCTAGGCCGGGTGTTGCGGGGCCACGGCAACAACGGCACGGACCGGACGGAAGGCGTGGTTTACCGCTCGGCCATCGGCACCTACCTGCACGGCAGCCTGCTTCCCAAAAACCCAGAACTGGCCGACTGGCTGCTGCAGGCGGCCCTGGATCGCCGCTACGGCGGTTCCGTGCGGCTGGGCCGCCTGGACGACCGGATCGAAGCGCGGGCCCGCAGCGTGCTCCTGCGCAGGCTGCTGGGCCCGCCCTTCTTGCGGCTCTCTTAGACCCGGCAGCACCTCTCGGGTCTTCTCGCTATTTCACCTGCAGGGCAAGGATCATGCCCAGATCCGTGTGGCCGGGGTAGGTGCAGATGATCGTGTACTCCCCGGGTTGGAGTCTCACCCGGACTTCCTGGGTCTCCCCCGCGGCGAGCACGGGGATCTCCGCCAGTATCCTCTGGTTCTTGTCCCAGATGATGAAGTTGTGCTCGATGGCACCCGCGTTGGTTACCCTGAAGACGATCTCGCCCGCCCCGACGACGAGGGTGCCGTGCCCCGATCCGGACGCGGGCGCCTTGAGTTGTACGTCGCCCTGCGGCTCAAACTTGAACTCCAACGTGTGGATGGAGATGGTTGCGGGTGCACGCGCGGCCTCGGCGTACCGGGTCAGCAACGCCGCCACACCCATGATGGAAACGGCCCAGGCGAGCGCTGCTGCTACCGCCGCTGTGAAGAGCCGCCTGCAAGATAGCCTGGTCGTCTCAAGCATCGCTGGTGTTGCCTTCTTTCGCCAGGTTGCGTCACGCCACGGTGACCGGGTGGCCCACCACCGCATTGTAGAGGTAGCCCTGATCGTTCCACGGGACGCGGTCGGGCTGGGTGTTGCCCTTCTCGTCCGTGGCGCGCACGCGGATCGTGTACTGGCCGGGGGCGGCGTCCCAGGCGAAGTCCCACCGAACCCACGCCCTCGCGATGTCGGGCTCGTGCAAGCGCGCCTCGCTCCACGTCTTGCCGCCGTCCAGGCTGTACTCGACCCTGGCGATGCGGCCGAACGGCGACCACGAACGGCCCCGGATCAGGTGGTAGCCCGCAGGAAGCTTTGCGGGCCAGGCGAGTTCGAGGGCGCTCTTGACGCTCTGGTAGGAAAGGACGGGGCCTTTGGCCGGTGGGTTCGGCTGGTAGTCAGGCCCGATGAGAACATAGCTCTCGGTGTTCCACGCGGAAAAGAGGGGTTCCTCGGAGACCTCGATACGGCCCACCCACTTGATGTTGGCCACGCCAATCCAGCCGGGGGTGAGCACCCGCACGGGGAAGCCGTGGTCCGGGGGCAGCGGCTGGCCGTTCATGGCGTAGACGAGGAGCGTGTCCTCTTCGAGGGCCTTCGCCACCGGCATAGGGCGGCGGACGCGCAGTTCGTCCAGCCCCTCGGGCATCACGTCGCGGGCCGTCGGCTTGAGGCCGGCGCGGTCGAGCACCTCCGCGAGGGGAACCCCCGTCCACTCCGCTACACCGATGGCGCCGAGCTTCCACTGGGTGCCCTGGGCCTTGCGGCCGTAGGCGGCCTCGAAGAAGCTGCGGCCGTTGCCGGCGCACTCGACGTAGCGGATGACCGAGACCGAGGACATGGCCAGAAGGTCGTCGTAGGTGAGTTCGAGGGGGCGGCGGACGCCCGAGCCCTCCACCCGCAGCCGCCAGGTGGAAACGTCGATGCGGGCGGTGCGGGTGTGGTTGCGGACGAAGAAGAGCTCGTTGGGGACGAGATACCCCCGCCCGTACATGGCCTCCCAGCGCATCTCCTTATTGCTGCTGAAGTCGATGAAGAGTTCCGGCGGGGTGGGCTTGAGCACGAGGTCGTCGGAGGCGGAGGCGGCGCGGGCGCGCTGCAACGCCCGTGGCCAGAGGCCGGCGAGCGCCAGGGACGCGCTGCCCGCGGCCATCATCTGCAGGAGGCGGCGGCGCGAGACGCCCAGGTCGCGGGCGCGGCGCCAGAGGAACTCGTCGGTTCGCAGCGCGTCGTAAGCGCGTTCATCCGTGAGCGAACGCTCTTCGGCCATCGACAATTTGGATCCCTTCCCTCCAGGGTGGGGTGGCTCCCCCTATTTCGACGGTGCGAACCGCCTTTCCTTCATCCCTCGCCCCTCCATCCGCGCGAGTGCGCCCGTGCGTGATCGCTCGCAGAGAAGTGGCGGTACATGCGGCCATCCGGCTCATAACGTCCGGCCACCGGCTCCGGACGCGGACTACCTGGGAATCGCCGCGGGGATGATCGGCAGGATGACACACGAGGGGTGCTCCCGGTCGTGGTAGACGGTTTGGTGGGCCACGACCATCCTCGTCTCGGCGGCAAGGTCGCCCCCGGTGTTCAAGTTGCGGTCGTACTTGGGAAAGGCGCTGGAGGAGATTTCGAGGCGGATGGCGTGGCCTTTCTTGAACACCTGCGAGGTATTCCAGAGGTCGATGGTGAGCGGGTAGATGCGCCCCGGCTCCATCCACACCACCCGGTCCATCCCCTCCCGGTAGCGGCAGCGCACGATCCCGTCGCACAACCTCTGCGCAAAGCCGTTCGGCCACACGTCCAGCAGTTTTGCGGTGAAATCGGTGTCCACGGCGGACGAGGAGGCGTAAAGCTCGACCCTTATCGGCCCCGTCACCTCCACGTCCTCGGCCAGCGGCGGCGTGGTGTACACCAGCACGTCGTCCCGGCGCTCCACCGCTGAGTAGTCGTCAGGGCCTCCGATCTGGCTGGACGTCGGCTCCGTGATGAACGGCACCGGCCGGGCCGGGTCGTAGTCGTAGCTGTCCGGCGGTTCGTCGCCGGGCAGGTCGGTGGAGAGCAGGCCGTCGCCGAACCGGCTGTTCGCCCGCCCTGCGCTGTGCAGGTAATAGCGCGTCCAGCGCGTTCGCTCAAGCGGCCACTCGTGCTCGTCCCGCCAGCGGTTCGCCCCCATCACGAAGATGCGCACCGGCGGCTCGTCCATGATGCGGCTGTCGATGCCCTTGAGCCAGTAATCGAACCAGCGCAGCTGGTACTTGCGGAGGTCGATGACGGCGGACGGCCCGAAGTCCACCTCGCCGAGCTTCGTCGTGGTGTTCACCCGGTGGGCCCACGGGCCCATCAGCAGCTTCTGAGAGCGGCGGGCGGCCTCGGTGCGGCC
The DNA here is from genome assembly GCA_040754675.1 of Bacillota bacterium. Lineage (NCBI taxonomy): Bacteria > Bacillati > Bacillota > Bacillota bacterium. The sequence goes on along the minus strand of JBFMCJ010000134.1, from coordinate 2,917 downwards.
GTGGCGGGTCATCCCGATGAAGTTGAGGGGTGTGCCGATCTGTTCGTCGTCGTACCAGCCGGAGATGTGCAGAACCGGCACGTCCACCTCGTGGAACCGGTTCTGGTAGCAGAGCGGGCGCCAGTAGTCGTCAAGGGTCTGGTGCGCCAGCGCCTCCCGCCAGTCGGGCATGTGCCGGCCGAGCTTCTCGTCCATCGTGGCAAGCGGCAGGTGCTCGTAAATCTTCATCCAGTCGATGGATTCGGCGTTCTGCAAAACCCGGCCGCTCGTCATGTGCCGCCAGCAGACGTGCATGGGGCCTTCCGTTCCGATGGGCATTTCCACGAACGGGTCGGAAGGAGTGACGAGCACCACCATGCACCGCAGGTGCGGCGGGCGCAGAACGGCGGTCAGCCACTGGATGCGCCCGAGGTAGGAACCGCCCATGGTGCCGACGTTGCCGTCGCACCAGGGCTGCGCCGCGCACCACTCGATGGCGTCGTGGCCGTCCGGGCCGTCGTTGCGGTACGGGACGAAGGCGCCCTCGGAGTCGCCCCGGCCCCGCACGTCCATCCAGACCACGGAGTAACCTCGGGTGGCAAAGTAGGTGGCAAGTTCGAAGGCCTCCTTGGATGTCTTCAGGTAAGGCGTCCTCAGCAGGATGGCCGGGAAACGGCCGGCGGAAGACGGGCGGTAGACGTCCGCCGAAAGCGTGATGCCGTCCCGCATCGGCACGCGCACGTCGAAGTCGACGCGCACCTCGTGCTCGGGCTTCGAGCACGGCACGTCCACGTCGAACAGCGACTCCGCCATCTCCTCACCCTGTCCTTTCCTTCCAGCCCGCGCACGGGCACGGAGCCCGGACCGACTGACCGTCGGTCACTGACTGACGGTCAGTCACCCATCCCAATACCCCATTGCGGGGAACCGGACCTGCCAGCCGCTACGATGGACGGATCTCCTGGTCTGCGTCGGCCAGTTCGGGCTCCGCGCCCGAGCACAGGGCCGGGTCGAGGTGCAGGGCGGGCCAGCCAATCACGCGCCGCAGGGCCTCTCCCTCGGGCATGGCCGCCGCCAACAGTTCCACGAAGCGCACAAGCGCCTCAGGCCAGCGCGCCGGCCCCGAACTCATGCGTTCCATGCGTGGAGCCCTACCGGCCACCCTCGCTCTCGGGCCAGATCCGGCCGTACCCTGCCCGGCGTCATGGGTGCCTCGAGCGCACGGCGAGAAGGGCGGCCTGCGTCCGGTCCAGGACCTCCAGCTTGCGCAGGATGCTGGTCACGTGGGACTTCACCGTCGCCTCGGACAGGTAGAGGCGGCGAGCGATCTCGGCGTTGCTCAGGCCCTCGGCCAGGTACCCGAGAACCTCGCGCTCCCGAGCCGTGAGCCGGTCCAGGGGCGACGGCTCGTGGGGGCGAGTGGCCTGGCGCACCACCGCGCCGGCCACGGTCGAACTCAGGTACACCTGGCCTCCCGCGACGGCCCGCACGGCCCGGATGAGTTCGTCGGGTGTCACGTCCTTGAGCAGGTAGCCGGCCGCCCCGGCTTCAAGGGCCGGCAGAAGCTTGTCTTCGTCTGAGAAGCTGGTGAGCGCAAGGCAGCGTACCTGCGGCGCCCGCTCTCGCAGGCGGCGGATGGCCTCGATCCCGTGCGCGGCCGCGGCCGGCGGGCTCCCGGAGAGCCCAGCCGGCGCCTCCACCGGCATCACCAGGTCCATCAGCACCACATCGGGCCCGCACGCCTCAGCCGCCCGGACAACCTCACCGGCACTTCCCGCCTCACCCACGACCTCGACGTCGGGGTGCGTGCCCAGGAACATGCGCAGCCCCGTTCGCACCACCGCGTGATCGTCGGCGATGAGAACCCGGATCCGCCGCTCTTCCGCCGCTTCCCCCACTCACACCACCGCCCCGGATGCTGCGAAAACGGCGCCGTCGCCTCCCGGACCGCCGGTGGGCACCCATGCGCTGACCAGCGTCCCTGCGCCCGGGCGTGAACGTAACCGCAGCCTGCCGCCCGCCAGGCGGCAACGTTCCCCCATGATGGAAAGCCCCTGGCCGCCCGACGTCCTGGCCTTGCGCACGTCAAAGCCTGCACCATCGTCCCGCACGCTCAGGGCCAGCCCGCCGCCGGAGGCCGCAAGCCGAACCCGCACCAGGCGGGGTGCCCCGTGCTTCAGGGCGTTGTGGACGGCCTCCTGGGTGACCCTCACCAGCGCCTCGAAGGCTGCCTCGCCCATCAGGGCCGACTCGTCCAGCGGGCCTGTCACGAACCGCACCTCCGTCCCGACCCGACCGGCCAGCGGGTGCGACTGCACCATCCCGGCCAGCGCGGCCTTCAACTCACCGGCGTATCGCGGCCCGGCCGGCGCCAGGCGAAGCTCCTGGACGAGCCGCCGCATCTCCTGGAGGGCGGTGCGGGCGCGCCGCTCCGCCTCTTCCAGGGCGTCGCCCGCCGCTGCGTGCTGGCCCGCGTGCAGGTGCTCCCGGCCGGCCGCCAGGAGCATGCTCAGGGAGAAGAGGTTCTGGCTCACGGCGTCATGCAGGTCCCGGGAAAGGCGCTGGCGCTCTTCGAGCCGCGCCAGTTCCCTGGTGCGGGAGACGATCCTGGCATTCTCAAGAGCAAGGGCCAGGTGGTCCGCCAGGGAACTCAGGGCGTCCTGCTCTGCAGGCGGCCAGGCGCGTGGAGCCTCCCGCTCCAGCAGCACGGCGGCGAGCGTGCGTCCACCGAACGTCACGGGCAGCGTGGCCCGGCTCCCCGCCTGCGGCAGCGCTCCCGAACCCGATCTCAGCCCCCGCCGGCCGTTGACTCTGACGTGCCCGAAGTGGGCCCGGCCGAACCGCCACGAAAGCCAGAGCAGCGTCCGCTCCGGCACAGGCCTTCCTGCCGACCACGACGCGTCCGGAACGGCCGGAGGACGGGTGGCCACCGCCGCCA
>JBFMCJ010000133.1 GCA_040754675.1 Bacillota bacterium | reverse complement strand
CGCGCCGTCGTGGAGCCGACCCTGCAACTGCCCGGTCATCCGGAGGTGTACTGCGTCGGCGACAGGCCTACCTGGAAGACGAGGCGGGCCGTCCCGTCTCCCAGGTCGCCCCGGCGGCCATCCAGCAGGGCGAGCACGCCGCCCGCAACATCCGGCGGCAACTGGCTGGCGCAGCTCCCCTGCCGTTTCGCTACCGGGAGCGCGGCACCATGGTCACCATCGGGCGCAATGGCGCGGTGGCCCTCCTGGGCAACCGGCCCATCCGGGGTTTCCCCGCGTGGCTCGCCTGGCTGGGGGTACACCTGGTCAACCTCATCGGCTTCCGCAACCGGCTGCTGGTGCTGGTCAACTGGGGGTGGAGCTATCCCTTCTACGACCGGGGCGTGCGCCTTATCACCGCGGAGGAGCCTGTGGCCCGCCCGGACGCCGGGTCACGGGATTCGCCGTCAAGATAAGCAGGGACTGTGGCGGCCGCCGCCTTCCGGCGGGCCAAGGATCTCGGTGCCGGTAGCGTCTCGATGGCGGGGGATGGGTGCTGCGTGCCTATGACGATACGAACCATGCGCAAACAGGACTTCGACTACCTCGTGACGGTCGTTGACGAGTGGTGGGGACGGCCCGTGCGTCACCTCCTGCACCCCGTGTTTCTGTATCAGTTCGGCGATACGGCTTTCGTCGCCGAGAACAAGGGTGCGGTGGTGGGCTTTCTCGTGGGGTTCGCCGGACAGCGGGATCCCGAGGAGGCCTACGTCCACATGGTGGCAGTGGCGCCCGCTTCACGGCACGCCGGGGTGGGCCGGGCGCTCTACGAGAGCTTCATCGAGGTGGTGGCCGAACGGGGGTGTCGCCGGATCAAGGCCATCACGACGCCTGGTAACCGGGAGTCGGTCGCGTTTCACACGCGGATGGGGTTCGTCATGGTCACGGAAGATGCTGTGTACGTCGACGACGTGCCCGCGGTCAGGGATTACGCGGGCCCGGGCCAGCATCGCGTCGTGTTCGTCAAAACCTTCGTGAGCGGTCTCTACGCCTCGTCCAGCTCGTGAAGGAGCTGCTTGGTGGTCACGACGCGGGCGAATTCCTCGTTGAGGGCCGCCAGCTCCACGGCGTGGACGACGTCGGCAGGATACACCCGCCCGTCGGGGCCCCGGCGGTCGAACGCGGCGGCTGCGTGGCGGGCGCCGGCGAACGGGGGGCAAGCACCATGGTCATCCCCGGCTGTGCTGTTTGAGCCGGGTGGCGAGGTGGACGTTCATACCCATGAGCACGAGCAAATCAGCTACGTGGTGAGGGGGAGCGCAACGTACCCCACGGTTGCCGCGCCCTTGAAGCATCCCTGGCGTACGACGTCTTCCACCCGGTCCGGCAGGACTACGTGGCGGAAATGCACCAAGCTGCAGGCGCCACGGCGTAGGGCCGCGCGAGGGTAGGGCCATCAGAAGGGGCGAGCGGGCAGGGCCGGGGCCTGGCGCTACCGTATGTTTTCAGGAATGAGGCGCTCGACGATGACGCAGTCAATCCAGCGCCCGTCCAAGCGGCCGTGCTTCTCGTAGGTGCCCACCTCCCGAAATCCGCACGAACGGCAAAGCGCGCGGCTTGCCACATTGAAGTCAAAGACGCGGGAGACGAGCTTCCAGTACCCGAGCCGCTCGGCCGTCTCGATCAGCGCGGTGAGCAGGCGCCGGCCGACGCCGCGGCCCCTCCACGCCGCGTCGACATAGATCGAAAACTCGCCGACACCGTCGTAGCACGAGCGGGGGCGGTAGGGCCCGATGGACGCCCACCCGGCCACCTGGCCCGCCACCTGGGCGACCAGAACGGGATGCCGCGGGCCGTGGGACTCGAGCCAGCGGCGGCGTTCCTCGGGTGTGCGCGGCTCGGTTTCGAAGGTAGCGATACGTTCTTCGATGGCCTGGTTGTAGATTCGCGCAATGGCCGCCGCGTCGCTTGCCGTGGCATGCCGGATCACCAGAGCGTCTACCGAGGCGGCCATCTCCCGCTCCTCCCAATGGGGGCCAAGCCACGGGTTCACGGCCCCGCCCTTACCCCCTTCCGGCCAGCTCAACGCCGGTGATCCGCCTCGGCTCTCTGTAGTTGGCTACTTCGGGCAAGTCTCCTTCGGGGTCACGGAAGTGGGTCGCCGTGGCCACCCGCCGCTCGTTCGGCAGCGGATCCACGGACAAGGTCCCAGGGTTCACGCTCAAGGCGGTGAGCGAGCGGCCTCTCCAGCTTCCACCACTGGCTTGCTAACACACGTCGTACAGGTTAGCATAGGGGCGCAGCCACGGACGATGAGAGGAGCCGTGCCGATGGCCTCCGCACGAGGACAGGGCGCGACATTGTACCTTCGGGGCCTGCCACAGGAACTGGCGCGAGCGGCCAAGGCGGCCGCCGCCGGGCGGGGAGTGACTCTCACGCAGTTCGTGACAGAGGCGCTTCAGGAGAAGCTGGCGGCGGCCCAAACCGTACCCGGTAGCAGCGGGAATGCGCTGATGGCGCTCCAGACCGAGATAGAGTGGTTTGAGGCGAACCGAGCCCGATTGCTGGAAGCTTACGGTGGCCAGTACGTTGCCATTGTCGATCGGCAGGTGGTGGACGCGGACGACGACTTCGCGCACCTGGCCCATCGGGTTTTCGCTCGCTTCGGTCCTCGTCCCGTCTTCATGCCCAAGGTCACCCCGGCGGAGCGAACGGTGCGGGTGCCATCGCCGCGGGTGGTGCGGCCGTGACGTTGAGTTATCCGTACGATACATCCTACGACCCGCCTGCCCCGGTCGTTCCCGTGCGCATCAGTGCGCCGGGGAGCCCCGATCGGGGGGTAGCGCTCCCCGCGCTGGTGGACTCTGGAGCCGACGTGACCGTGATTCCGGCGGCCGTCGCTGCGGCCATCAGGCTACCGCCGATCGGGCGGCTGAGGGTGGCGGGCGTGGCCGGGGTCGTTCACGGTGCCGTGGTATACGCGGCCGAGGTCGAAATCAACGGGGTCCGGCGATCGGCAGAGGTGATTGGCCTGGGCGACCAGACCTTGCTCGGACGCAACCTGCTCAACCAGTGGGTGCTTGTGCTCGATGGGCCCGGGCTTCGGTTGGAGATGACAGGATAACGGGCCAGCCTCATCACCTGCGTGATGCTGGCAGCGCGCGTTCGGTAACGAGCAGGCGCTGGACGGCAACTTCGGGGGAATGCCCATGAAGTCGTATGATGAATGGGGTCAAGCCTACGACGCATTGGTTCGGCGGAAAACGCCGGTTATTGAATTGTCCTACGATTTCGTATTGAGACAGCTGGGCGACATTCGCAACAAGAAGGTGTGTGACTTGGGCTGCGGGCAGGGAGAGCTGGCTCGACGAATGGCTCTGCAGGGAGGCATCGTGACGGGAGTAGACATCAGTCAGACCATGATAGTCCTCGCCCGGTCGTACCCCACCCCGCCTTACGTCACATACGTATGCGCCGACGCTCGCAAGCCGAGCCTGCTTCCCGACGCGGCCTTTGACGCCGTGGTCATCAACCTTATGCTCATGGATGTGATGGAGTTCGAGGCGGTCTTTGCTGCCGCATCACGCCTTCTTTCGGACGGCGGTATGGCAGTCTGGACCATTATGCATCCTTGCTTTGAGTCTCTTCACAGTGAACCTCTGGACGACGGAACGGGGCGTCTATCGCATCGTAGGGTTTCTCAATACTCTCCCCAGTGGTGGCGTTCAGGCCGGGAAGGTACCCTGAGGGCTGCCCTGGGAGCGTTCCACCGGCCGCTCTCGGAGTACATGAACGCGTTCGTGCGGGCAGGCTTTGAGATACTCGAGATGGGAGAACCGGTCGTGCCGAAGCACGTGCCGTTGGAGCCTGACCAGGAGTCGCACTACGTTCTGCCGCCGTTGCTTGGTGTTGTGGGCGTGAGAAAGCGGCGGCTGACCAGCACCCAGCGGGCCTCGGAAGCGTTCCAGTACTCGCACACCCAGTGGTCCTCGTAGCGGCCAGGCTCGAAGTAACGGGCGAAGCCCACGCGCACCCGCGCCGGGGTGCCGTGCCGAGACCGGCATGCAGGGCGGGCCGCTGTCTACCGTCCAGAGGAGCCTGAAGCGGGTGTCATTCTGTCGACAAAGCCCGCCTCTCTCAGCCAGGTGAGCTGGTCGACGAGCGCGCCCGGCTTGTCCATGGGGTCATCGGGGTGCTCGAACCAGTTCCAGTCGCTCTCGGCCAGGCGCTGGTATGCCTCCAGGTTGCCCGTCAGTTGCAGGGAACGCTGCCTCACGTCCTCGTTCCACGTCCGGGCGGCGTGACGCCATGCCCACCGGCTGGCCGGCCTCACGATGTCGGCGATGAGCAGCCCGCCGCCCGGCTCCAGCCTTTGGCGCAGTCCCCCAAACAGCCGCCGCTTGCCCGCATCGTCGAGATGGTGAATGACAAGACAGCTCAGAAAACAGCGAACCGGGCCCCGCAACTCCCGCAGCCACCGTTGGCTGTCCAGCTCGAACGGCCGCACCTCCGCCCTTGCCCCGAACGCGGCCAGACGCCGTCGAGCCGCATCCAGCATGGCGGGGGAGCCGTCCAAAGCGATGACGCAGGCCCGGGGAAACCGTTGAAGGACGGCTTCGCTCAGCCACGCATCGCCGGCGCCCACGTCCACGGCAACGAACGCCTCCTCCGGTTCCGCCGGGATGAGGTCGACCATGACCGCCGCCATCTCGTCCCGCCACGGCGTGAAGAGCGGCCCCAACTCCAGGAACGCCTCCGACTCCGCCTCGCTCCAGCGGGGAGACGCCATGCGCTCGCGACCCTTTCCTGCCATACGCTCGGTTACCTCTGCAGCATCTGCCGTCTACCGGGGCGGCATCCGGCCCGGCAAGCCCGCCTTCGGCACCACCGGGCACCGAGCCTCACGGACGTGCGCCCGGATCTCCTCGACCGCCCGCAGGGCCGCCTCTGCCCACCCCGGGGGATACACGTGCGCGCAGGTGGTGGCCGGAGATGTACACCAAGGCATCCACCCTCGGCGAGGCCCTGCCCAGAACTGAGCCTCGGCACCAATGCCTAGCTTCTTCATGGCCGTTTCCTTCGCTGGCGCTCCGGCACACTGAAAGCAACCGTGTCTGGGCGCATGTGGGGCAGGCCTCGTCCTGCGACCTGTGTCGCAAGCCGGGCCACGGGCTCCACTCTGCTAAAGCCCGTAGATTTGGTTGAAGGTCTCCGGCGGACCATTGCCGTCGACCGGACGAGTTACCGGCTGTAGGGTCTCTGGAGCCAAACCCGCTCGTCATCCACGGGTCTACGGCGTAGCCGCGCGGACGGGTAGGCCGGATGGCTCCCTGTCACGCTGGTCCCTCCTCGGGCAATTCCGATCCGTGCCTCTTGGGTTGGTGGCGGAACTTCGGCCCCGGCTTGTCGCCCCCTGCACCTTGGGGGCAAGTCTCCACGCGCCCGGAGGAATAACTCGAAGACCGTCGAACGGAGTCGTCGAGACCAGAAAGGCAAGGTCCTAACGGGCGTACCTTTTACAGCTGACGCAAGATGGCCTATGTAACGTCTTCTCGTGATGCCTACATGAACGCCAGGTCGTGGGCGCAATCAAGTAGGCCAGGGGGGAGAGGGGATGGATCTCCCGCAGTATCTTATCGACCAAGTGCGTAGCGGCCAAGTGGTCCTTTTCGCGGGCGCAGGAGCATCGAAGGGTGCTACGTTGCCAGATGGTCGAGAACCCCCAAGCGGCCAGGAGCTTGCTGACGCCATTGCGCTTAAGTTCTTGGGCTCGGATCATGCCGGCCTACCTTTGCAGGTTATCACAGAATTAGCCATCAATGAATCAAGTCTAGCCGAGGTCCAGGATTTCGTCGCCTCAACGTTGCGTGGCCTTCAGCCTTCGAGGTTCCATCTAACGCTGCCGACGTTTCGATGGCGAGGCATTGCCACGACTAACTTTGATACCGTCATCGAGACAGCATACGAATTCCAAACGGATCGTGCACAGAACTTGGTGCCGTTTCTCTCGAATGAGGACAGGATCGATGAAAAGGTGCGCTCGGTCGACGCGGTTGTACTCTTGAAATTACATGGCTGCATAACAAGGACGCATGACCCCGATCTGCCCCTCATCCTGACTTTCGACCAGTATGTCACACACAAGACAGGTCGGGAACGCCTCTTTAACACACTCATCGAGTGGGCATATGAGAATCCGGTTGTGTTCGTCGGGTATAACATGCGTGATTCAGACATCAGGGAAATCCTTCACGTCCTGTCGGAGTTGAAGGAAAACAGGCCGAGACATTACCTAGTAGTTCCAGAAGTTCGCGAAGTGGAACGACGCTATTGGGAGATGCGACGAGTGACCGTACTCGAAGGCACCTTTGAGACCTTCTTGAGAGCGCTCGAGAGCTCGATACCCATGCATACTCGGCGCTTGGCGGCGGTCGCCAAGACCGTTCATCCGGTGGAGAGTAGGCTTGCAACGGCGGACGTTTCTCTCACCGATACCGCCCGCGCGTTCCTTGATTATGACGTGGACTATGTGCCTGGTCCCTTGCCGGGGGCGTCCGTCACGCCTCAGGCCTTTTATAGGGGGTATAACCCGGGTTGGGCAGCTATTGAACAGGGGCTGGACGTCCGACGTGAGCTTGTCGAGACGATTCTCTTGGATGTGCTGCTGGCCGACGAAGGAGAACGACCTGCTCCGACAGAGTTCTGCGTGATTAAGGCGGAGGCTGGTGCTGGCAAGTCAGTCTGCCTTCGTCGAGTGGCCTGGGAAGCGGCCAAAGATTATGAAAAGCTCTGCCTGTTCTTGAGACCATATGGTAGGTTATCATATGAGCCGGTGGCCGAATTGGCTCTGCTTACAAAGGAGCGCGTTTTTCTTTTCGTTGACGATGCCGCGGACAGGGTCGTGGAGATTGAGGACTTACTGACCAAGGCTCGCCGAGATAGCTTGCGCCTCACCGTATTATCAGCTGAACGAGTCAATGAGTGGAACATGACATGCGAGCGGATCAAGGACTACGTCACATCCATGTATACTCTTCCCTACTTGAATGAGCGAGAGATCGGGGATCTCGTGGACCTGCTGACGAAGCACCGGTCCCTCGGCCATCTTAACGGCATGCCACGAGAAGCTCAAGTGCGGGCCTTCAAGGAACGAGCAGGCAGACAGCTCTTGGTGGCACTACATGAAGCTACGCAAGGCAAGCCCTTTGAGGAGATCCTAGTTGACGAGTATAACGAAATTCGCCCTCAGCGTGCCCAGAATATCTACCTCTCAATATGCATCCTGAACAGGCTTGGTGTCCCAGTACGTGCCGGAATCATCTCCCGCGTGTATGGCGTGCCCTTCGAGGCGTTCAGAACCCAGTTTTTCGAGCCTTTGGAGCACGTTGTATACACCGGTTATGATCCGGTAACCAAGGACTATCATTACACAGCTCGGCACCCAGAGATTGCTCAAATCGTCTTCGAACGCATCCTCAGTTCTCCTGCTGATAGGTTCGACCACTATATCAGACTTCTGGCCGCGTTGAATGCGGCGTACACGACAGATAGGCAGGCACTCAGGCAGCTAGTGCGGGGTCGAACGCTGTTGGAGCTGTTTCCAGATCACTCGGCTGTGGTCGAGATCTTCAGGGTGGCCTGCAGTGTTGCCGGTAATGATCCGTACCTCTATCACCAGATGGGTATCTATGAGATGAACCGTCCAAATGGGAATTTACGGAAAGCCCAGGAGTACCTCAGCAAAGCACACGAAATGTCTCCAAGTGACAAGACCATTGTGCATTCGCTAGCTGAGCTTGCTCGGCGACGAGCTGAGGCGTCCGAAACTCCCGGTGAGCGGGAGCGGTGGCGGAAAGAGGCAGAGCGCCTGGTGGCCACGCTGCTGGCCTCGCGACATGGAGCGTACGGCTACCACACCTTGATTCGAGTGGCGTTGGACCGTCTGCGGGAGGCGTTGTCCGCTGACAGCGTAACTGATAGGGAAATCGACACGTTAATACAGGACACGGAACGGTACCTGACCCGTGCATTGCAGGCATTCCCGGATGACGAGTTTCTGCTGGCGTCTGAGGCCGAGCTCGCACGGATCCTCAAAGATGATGAACGAGCATTCATGGCCCTCAAGAAGGCTTTCGACGCAAATCGCCGGAGCCCGTTCATAGCCTCTCGTCTGGCAAAGGCCTACGTCGATCGCGGCGGATTGGAAGAGGCAGTTCATGTACTAAGCTCCGCGGTAGAGGCTAACCGTGGGGAGAAGCGGCTCCACTATGAGTTAGCGATGCTCCTGCTGAGGTGGTCACCCGATGACGTGGACTCAGTTTTGTACCACTTGCGCCGCGCATTCAGCCCTGGCGACGGCAACTATGTTGCACAGTTCTGGTACGCTACGCTCCTGTTTATTACGGGGGAACGCGACAAGGTCAAGGAGGCTAAGGACATCTTTCGCAGCCTCCGAAGGTCACCCATGGGTCTGGATGTGCGAAATAGGGTGCGTCATGTCCTAAGAGAGGGCTCTGCGCCTAAACGTTTCACCGGTACCATTGTCGGCTTAGAATCGAGTTACGGCTTCATTGAGCGACATGTGCATGGTGACAGGCTGTTTGTGCACAGCGCCAACGTGGATAATCAAGTGTGGCGAGAGCTGAGGGTCGCCGATAGCGTTGGGTTCGCTTTGGGCTTCACCTTCGGAGGCCCGACTTGTATCGAGGTTCAGAAGATATCAACGGCCACTTGACAAGACCACTTCGGCAGCAGTGCTAGACCCAACTTAAACAGCCAAATCAGCCAGGGCCGTCGTGACACGGTTGACGCCTCCCACAGCCGGCGCTGCTCCTCGCTCAGGCGGCCAGCCGGTACAGCCGGCAGGCTCCCAGTCGATCTCCACCTCGTCGATCTCGGCCAACGTGGATAGGGCGGTACGGGCCCGCTGGGGCATGCCGGCCGCCTCCAGCCGCTGCTCGATCATCCGGGCCAACAGCAGCGCCAGCACGGCACTGGTGATGTGGCCGCGTACCCCCGGCTCCGACCAGTGGTAGACGGGCTGGATCTCCAGGGGCGT
>JBFMCJ010000132.1 GCA_040754675.1 Bacillota bacterium | reverse complement strand
ACAGGCAGTCGCCCGATATCGCCCAGGGCGTGAACCGGGCGCTGGAGGCCCGGGAGGGGGCGTGGGAGGACGCCGTTGAGGCCATCGGCGCGGGTGACCAGGGGCTCATGTTCGGGTATGCGACCGACGAGACGGAGGAGTTGATGCCCCTGCCCATCCTGCTGGCCCACCGCCTGGCCAGGCGGCTGGCCGAGGTGCGCAAGAGCGGGCTGTTGCCGTGGCTTCGACCCGACGGCAAGACCCAGGTGACAGTCGAGTACGAGGATGGCGGGGGCGGGGGCGGTCGGCACGCGGCGGTGCCGGTAGGCGCAGCGTACGGCGGCCGGCCCGTGCGCGTCGACACGGTTGTGGTCTCGGCGCAGCACAGCGCCGAGGTGAGCCGGGCCGAACTGGAGGAGGGTATTCGGGAGCAGGTGATTCGTCCTGTGATCCCGGCAAAGTACCTCGACCGGCAGACCCGCATCCTCATCAACCCAACGGGGCGGTTCGTGCTGGGCGGGCCGCAGGCGGATACGGGACTTACCGGGCGCAAGATCATCGTTGACACGTATGGCGGGATGGGGCGCCATGGAGGCGGGGCGCTGTCGGGGAAAGACCCGACGAAGGTGGACCGCTCGGGCGCGTATGCGGCCCGATACGTGGCCAAGAACGTGGTGGCAGCCGGGCTGGCGAAGCGGTGCGAGGTGCAGGTCGCCTACGCGATCGGCGTGGCCCGGCCGGTGTCGGTGCGGGTGGAGACGTTCGGCACCGGCCTCATCTCCGACGACGCCATCGCCGAACTCGTCGACGCCCACTTCGACCTGCGCCCCGGCGCCATCATCCGCGAGCTCGACCTGCAGCGCCCCATCTATCGGCCCCTGGCTGCCTATGGCCACTTCGGTCGCAGCGACCTGGATCTCCCCTGGGAGCGCACGGACGTGGCCGAGGACTTGCGGTCAGCGGTCTTCGGACGGGACGGGACGACCATGGCGACGGCGGCCGGCGAGACGGTCGCAGCGGAGCCTGATCGCAGCAGGCAGGCTTGTGGCCGGCTACGAGGTGCTGTCGGCGGAGCGGATCAATGAGCGGCTGGCTCCCCACCAGGAGCTGTAGGAGGGTGCGATGGTGCTCGAACGGTTTGTGGTGACGCTGCTGGCCGAGGTGGCGGCAGGGCTCACCGGGGCGCCGGCGAGGGCGAATTAGGCGTTCGGCGCAGGATTCGATGGGCGTCAAGCGGTGCGCGGCCTGACACGGCGTAGGTTGGGCCCGATAAGGTCGGCCTTGGAAAGACCGCGGCAAAGGGAACGGAAGCGACGGTGCCACGGCAAGGTCGGGGGGACCCCGGCTGCAGCGACAGTTAACCTGTAGCCGATCGTGAGACTGTGGCGGTCGCTTTCATGTACCGGGTGGTGTGGTGCGCAGTGCGTGCCGGGTCGAGCTGTGGAGCGTGTGGCTGAATGCCACGGTGCCCAGCGGAGCAAATGCATGCCACTCGCGCCATGTTGCCAGGAAAGGCCGCAACTGGTTGCCTGAGCCACCACGGTCGGGGTGATACCGATCACGCGTTCGGGTATGATGGGGCCCGGGAGACCGCGCGGCGGTGCCTGTAGCAAGGCGGGCAGTTCGACGTGCGGGCGGATACGCTATGGCAAAGCAGATGCATGAGATTCGAGACCCGCTGCATGGGTTCGTGCGTTTGCGAACCGAGGAACGTGAGATCCTCGACTCCGGGCCGGTCCAGCGATTACGTCACATTCACCAGCTCGGGACGTCGATGTGGATCTACCCCGGAGCAACTCATCGGCGCTTCGAGCATTCCTTGGGGGTTGCAGAGCTGGCAGGCAGGGTCTTTGACATTATCACGCAGCGCGCAAAGCTGACAGACCGGATACGCAGCCAGGTGCCACAGATCGAGGATCCGACCGACATGTTGTACTGGAGACAGGTGGTCCGCCTGGCCGGGCTCTGCCACGACCTGGGACACCTGCCTTTCTCTCATGCGGCGGAGAAGGAGCTTTTACCGGACGGGCTGACTCATGAAGCGCTGAGTGAGCGCATCATACTCGAGATGAAGCCGGAGTTCGACCGGATGGATCCCCCGATTCGTGCCAGGGATGTGGCGAGGATTGCCCTCGGACCCGGGAAGCTGAAGGTGGAGACAGCGCCCTTCTCCATGTGGGAGAGCGTTCTCGAGGAGATCATAACCGGCGACGCCTTCGGCGTGGACCGGATCGACTACTTGCTTCGGGATTCGTATCACGCCGGCGTGGCCTACGGGCGCTTCGATCAGTTGCGGCTCCTTGATACGCTTCGCATTCTTGAGAAGCCCTCGTCCTCGCCGGAGGCAGTCCCGGCGCTCACGATCGGCATCGAGGAGGGTGGTTTGCAGGTAGCGGAAGGCATGGCGCTCGCCAGGTACTACATGTACACCCAGGTGTACCTTCACCCCGTGCGGCGGATCTATGACCTTCTCTTGCAAGAGTTTCTGAGCGCGTGGTTGCCGGGGAGCAGGTTTCCCGTAGAGCGGGTGGACGACTTCTTGAAGCTAACCGACAACGAGGTAATGGCAGCGCTGAGAGCCGCCTCAGGTGATCCGAACTCGCCTGGACACGATGCCGCCAGGCGCATCATGAAGCGCGAGCACTTCCGGGTGGTGTACAGCAGGAACCCGCAGGACATGCGGCGTTCGAGGGATCCTGCCCGACGGATCTACGACGCGCTTTGTGAGCGGTACGGACGCGACCGCGTTCGGTATAGCTGGTACCGCGCGAAAGAGGATCCTGCTGACTTCCCCGTGTTGATGAGAGACGAGAGTGTGGTGGGCGCGATGGCGGCATCTCAGGTGTTCAGCCAGTTGCCCCTAGCGAGCGTTGACTACGTGTACGTGGTCCCCGAGCTAAGGGACGAAGCCGAGGCGTGGCTACGCCGAGCCAAGTCCGGCATTCTGGGGCGAAAGCGTGGTGAGGTGAAAGGTGGAGCGGTTTGAGCGTTATGCGGTGCTGCTCAAGCTTGTGCGTGAGATGAACAAAGCCGGTAGCTGGACAGGTGAGACGCATATCCAGAAGAGCACGTACTTCCTTCAGGAGATCCTGCGTGTGCCGCTCGGCTACGAGTTCATCCTCTACAAGCATGGCCCGTTCTCGTTCGGACTCAGGCAGGACCTGATCGCCATGAGGGCCGACGAGTTTCTGGCTCTGCGGGTAAAGAGGGCCGAATACGGGCCTTCGTACGTGCCGGGCAACAGGGCCAGCATACTGGGGGGTCCGGAGGAAGGGACGGAGAGCCAGCGCCGAAGCATTGCGTTTGTGGCTTCGAGGATTGCCACCCGGCCGGTGGCGGAGCTTGAGCGCCTGGCGACGGCGCTGTTCGTGAGCCGGCAGCAGTCCGGTGCCGATGAGGAAGCCCTTGCTCGGCGCATGCACGAGCTCAAGCCTCATATCACTGTGGAGAGTGGGCGACAAGCGCTGCGGGAGTTGGAGGAGCTGATGCGCGAGGCGGCCCGGGCATAGGGCGGGCGGTGGCTCAAACCCACGGGTGCGTGGGGGGAGGAGCGGGAGCCGGCGCCCAGCCCATGCGGTGGGTGACGCCCCTCCTTGTCACTACAAGCTTGCTGCGCGGCGGTAGAAGGGTCCGGTGAGGCCGGGCTCCGCCAACCCCAAGCTCGGGTCGCTCGGGAGCAGCCTCGCGGTGTAGTGGGGCCAGGCAAATGCTGGGTCAAGGGGCAACGATGGCGGTTACACGGGATGCGCTTCACAAGCCGGTGGAGTCCCTACTGCCGGAAGACCTAACTCACTGAGGCAGGGCGTGGGAAACGGCCGCGCGGCGCTGCGTACAGGCATCAGCGGGGTGGTCGTCGTCCCGCTAAGACACGGGTGTTCAGCAGCGAGAGCACTGTGCAGATGTGAGGGTTCCTTCGAACCGAGAGGCAAGCCCTGAAATACGGGGGCAAGACGACGTAGCCTCGGATTCGATACCGGTCAAAATGATGCAGGCAGGCTGTTCGCGGGGCGAGGCACAGCGTGCCGGGAGGGGATCCGGGAGGAGGTCGTGCGGCGGGTCATCGGCGAACCGTATCTGGACAGACAGACCCGCATCCCCATCAACCCCACGGGGCGGTTCGTGCTGGGCGGGCCCCAGGCGGATACGGGACTTACCGGACGCAAGATCATCGTTGACACGTACGGCGGGATGGGGCGCCACGGGGGCGGGGCGCTGTCGGGGAAAGACCCGACGAAGGTGGACCGCTCGGGGGCGTATGCGGCCCGGTACGTGGCCAAGAACGTGGTGGCAGCCGGGCTGGCGAAGCGGTGCGAGGTGCAGGTCGCCTACGCGATCGGCGTGGCCCGGCCGGTGTCGGTGCGGGTGGAGACGTTCGGCACCGGCATCATCTCCGACGACGCCATCGCCGAACTCGTCGACGCCCACTTCGACCTGCGCCCCGGCGCCATCATCCGCGAGCTCGACCTGCAGCGCCCCATCTATCGGCCCCTGGCTGCCTACGGCCACTTCGGTCGCAGCGACCTGGATCTCCCCTGGGAGCGCACGGACGTGGCCGAGGACCTGCGGTCAGCGGTCTTCGGACGGGACGGGAAAAGCACTGGCACAGTCCAGGCGCCCGCCACGCGCTCCGAGGCGACCGAGCCGGCCGGCACTCCACACGTGCGGGAAGGCAGCGGATGATAGACCAGCTGCAGGGAGCCTGGGCCGGCCCCGAAGGGGAGGTTGTGCATCGAGCGGGCAGATGATGGCATGCCGGTGCTGCGGGCCGTCCGTGAGGAGTGGCGCTGGCACTCATCGCGAACTTCTCCACGGAACTCTACGACTACGGGAGCCGGACGAAGAGCGGTTGCCGTGCGGCACCCCCTGATCGCGTACCAGTGGCCCGTACGTCATGGGTGAGACCGGCGGAGCCGTGGGAGCCAGCTACGCGAAAAGCTGGAAGTTGAAGGAGAAGTCCCCAGGGGGAGGCCCGTTGGGTTGGGGGAGGACAGCGCAGATGGCCGAACTCATTCCGATGGATGGTGAGGTGCGCCGGCGAGCCGAAAGGAAACTGATCCTCCGGCGAGTCAGCAAGCGCCTCGACACCCTCGAGCGTCTTTGGTACACCCGCTCCCGTGAGGAGATCGCGGCAGAGCTTGCAGAGATCGGCCACGAATTGCTCGACAACGCGTCCCTGTTCCTGCCGCCGGCCGTGACGAGGGCCATGGAGAACTTTGAAAAGCCCCCAGACCCGGGGTCGTATCCTAACGGCCATGTCCAAACGAACGGGCAGCCGCGCCCACGGCAGGGTGAGGTGAACCCTTCGACGGAGGATCGCTGGGAGGCCCTGGCTGACACGGTCGAGGAGCTGGCAGAGGAGCTGGAGACCGTCCTGCGGCAATTGCGACGGGGAGAGCAGCCCGCTGGCGATCGCTGAGCGGTGGACTGGTGCAAGCTGAATCGAGGGATCGAGCTTCGCGACGCGCTGCCGTTTGGCCGCTCCGCCGCAGGAGCTGCCGGGGCTGAGCCGGCCGTTCAGCAGCCTCACGACGGCCACACCCTTGCCTTCATCACCTGCCTCAATGACGAGACTCAGTATCCCACTTGTCTCGGTATGCCGACCCGGGGGTCTGGCGCCGGGGGCGAGGCGAAGGCCATCGGGGACGGCGGTAAAGAGGTGAGGCTCGCCATCGGCTACGGTGGGCCGTGGGTCGGGTACCAGCGGGAGCTCGTGGGTAAGTTCTGGGTGCAGGCGGGGGTCGGGGTGGCCTTTGGCGGGGCGACGCTCACCGTGTACACCGCGCAGGACTCCGGTACCTTCGATACGGCGGCCGCCAACCAGGTGACGTACACCCGGTTCATCTTCGGGCTCTTGCCGGAGCTGACGGTGGCGTGGTCGCTGACGCCGTTCATGCACCTGCAGGCAGGGGTGGCCAGTGGAGTTTGATTGAGGCGGGCGGGTGCGGGGATCAGCTTATCCAGGTTTAGTTCGCTCGCCGTTTGAACGGTTCAACGGGGAGCAATAGCAGGCAGGAAAAGCCGGTTTGGGAAGGTACCCCGCCCTCACGTTGCGCAGTTCAATTGGAGTCTTCACCCTTCGTGGATCCGCGTATTTGCGAGCCCGGTACCTGCCATGGCGTGCGCGGCCGCTCTCGGTCCGAGTCTCCCCAACACTGCGGCACCCTGGCTCCCCGCAGAAGAGAGGATCAGAGCTGGGTTCGGCGTATTGACCATCAGGCCGACGAGGGGGCCAGGCCATGTTCAGGCTGCTCCAACTGGCCGACCTTCACCTGGGCTGGGCTCCGGGATACATGGACGAACCGCGGCGGGCCGAACGGCGCCGCCGCCGTGACGAGCTGCTCCGGCGGGCCGTGGTCACCGTTCCCGGAAACCACGACGAGATCACGTACGCCGACTCGGTTTACCGCGAGCGGGCCCGGGATTGGCCAGGCGTGCTCGTTCAAAACCCTGTGCCCGAGCACGTCAGCACGCTCAGCGTGGCGGGTATCCCGGTGCACGTTTACAGCCTGGCATACACGGGCGGGCTCACCCCCACGCGTTCTGCGCTCGCCCGGTTCCCCCGGATCGGCGAGCCCGGCTTCCATCTCGGTGCGTTCCACGGCACCCTGGGGGCTGGGGCGGCGAGCGGAGCCTGCCGCTCGACGCGGAGGCCCTCGGACAGGCTGGCTACGACTACGTGGCCCTGGGGCACATCCACCAGCATCAGGAGCACGACCTCGGCGGCACCCCGGCGGTCTACTGCGGGGCCGTGGAAGGAAGGGGATTCGACGATCCCGGCGTGCGCCGCTGGACCATCGTCGAGGTGGACATGCCCGCTGCCGCTGCGGGTGGGCGGCCGGCCGTGCGGGTGCTCACCGAACCGGCCGAGGGCGTGCAGCCCATCGACACGGTGGTGCTGGACGCCGGCCGGTTCGCCGGCGAGGCGGGCGTGCGGCTGGGCGGCGAGTGGCGGGCGGGGCCGCCCTGCGAAACGGTCTCCCCCTTGTGCTGGATGAGTTGGTGCGGCGGGCCGGTGCATGGCATATCTTCGCCTTCCTCCCTTAGCCGGCCCGGCTCTCCGGGCCCGGCTGGGAGTAGACCTCTGGATTCACGACATGCTCGGGACGAAGCCCCTGCAGCACGGCGAGCAGGTTATCCGCTGCCAGGTAGCCCATGCGGGTGGCCGCCTCGGTCGTGTGGGCGCCCATGTGCGGCGTCAGGATCAGGTGGGGTGCTTGCAGCAGTTGCGGATCCGAGGGAGGTTCGGCCTCGTAGACATCCAGGGCGGCCCCGGCGATCCAGCCCTCTGATAGCGCTTGTACGAGGGCTTGTGTGTCGACGAGCCCGCCGCGCGCCGTGTTGATGAGGTAAGCCGTGGGTTTCATGGAGCGAAGCGCCCGGGCCCCGATGAGGTGGTGGGTCTCGGGGGTGAGCGGGGCATGCAGGCTGAGGAAGTCCGCCTGCTGCAGGAGCTCCTCCAGACCTGCCCGCTCGACGCCGAGACGGCCCGCTTGTTCCCCGTCCCACACCACGTCACAGGCGAGCACCCGCATGGCAAAGCCCGCCGCGCGCCTCGCCACGGCACGGGCCACCCGGCCAAAGCCCACCAGGCCCAGGGTCTTTCCCGTGAGCTCCTGCCCCATGAACCGCTCCCACCGGCCCTGCCGCGTGGCCTCGTTGGCCTCGGGAATGTGGCGGGCCAGGCTGATCATCAGCCCGAACACCAGGTCGGCCACGGCGTCGCTGTTGGCACCGGGCGTGTTGGTCACCACCACCCCGCATCGGGTGGCTTCCGCGAGGTCCACGGTGTCGATCCCGACACCGTAGCGGGAAATCACCTTCAGCCGGGGCCTGCCCGCCGCCAGCGCCTCCCGCCCGATATGGTCGACGCCCGCGACGATGCCGTCGATATCCCCCAGCAGTCCGGCCAGCTCGTGATCGGTCAAGGGCCGGCCGACAGGGCTGCGCACGACCTCGATCCCGGCGCGCATCAGGCGCTCCAGCGGCCCGGGATCCCCCTGCCCGAAGGAAGCCGGTGTCACCAGCACTCGCCACATCCTGCATTCTCCCTCCCCTTGACCGGTCTGTTCGCCTCTGATAATATCATCCTGTCACTACAGGATGATCACTTCCCGGCCCAACATGTGGACGCAGAGGAGGTCGGCCTGGCGTATGGAGCCCACCTCGGCACGGCCCGCCGGGGTCAACCACTCGATCGACCGGACGAGCCCGGTCCCCTACTACTACCAGGTCAAGGAGGCCCTCAAGTACGAGATCACCAGCGGTGCCTGGCCGCCGGGCTCTCAGCTTCCGTCGGAGGCGGAGATCTGCCGAACCTTCGGCGTCTCGCGCACGACGGTCCGGCAAGCCCTTGCGGAGCTCTTCAACGAAGGGTTGATCCGGCGGGAAAAGGGTCGGGGGACCTTCGTCGCAGAGCCCAAGATCCGGGAACGGCTGGTGGAGCGCCTGACCGGGTTCTACGAGGACATGATAGCACAGGGACTGAGGCCCGAGACACGGGTGCTCGACCAGTGCGTCATTGATGCCCCGCGCACGCTGGCCGAGGTCCTGTCGATCCCGGAGGCGTCTCGCCTGGTGCGCATCGAAAGGCTGCGCCTCGTCAACGGGGAGCCCATCCAGCTGGTGGTGACCTACATTCCCCACGATATGTGCCCGGGCCTCGAGCGGGAGGACCTGGAGCACCAGTCTCTGTATGCGCTGCTCGAGCACAAGTTTCACCTGCGGCTCGCCAGGGGCCGGCGGATCATCGAGGCAATCGCCGCCTCCGAAAACGACGCGCGCCTGCTGGGCATTCCGAAGGGCGCCCCGCTGGTCCTGCTGAAAAGTGTCAGTTTCCTCGACGATGGCCGGCCACTCGAGTACTACGAGGCGAAGCACCGCGGGGATCGGAGCCGTTTCGAGGTGGAGCTGATCCGGGTGGGACCGGTCGCGGCCGATGACCCACAGCTGGAGAAGGTCCCGGCCGTCACAGCGCCTGCCTGGGGCATCACGGGGGTGGGGCGGCAGGGGCCGCAGGCCCCCCGCCCCAAATGACAAGCGCGGCACAACCTGGCTTCGAGC
>JBFMCJ010000131.1 GCA_040754675.1 Bacillota bacterium | reverse complement strand
CTCCCACGCCCGGTAGGTACCGACGACCACCGCGTCAGCCTGCCCCAGCGCGGACTGCGCACGGTTGAGTTCGGCAAGTTGCGGGGAGAGGGAGTAGGCGACCTCCTCCGTTACCCTAAACCCCGCTTGCGCCAGGGCCGCTCCCAGCGGCGTGGTGTACTTGCCCTGGTTCTCCACGCCGGTGAGGCCCGCCGCCTTCGGGATCAACACCAGCACGCGGCTTCCGCGCGCAAGGGGCAGGAACCCCTGGGGATCGGCGGCCACGGTGACGGATTGACGGGCAGCCTCCAGGGCCTGCTCGTACGCCTCCCGGGTACCCACCCGCTCGCGCACTTTGGAGACATCCACCAGCGGTCGGTCCAGCAGGCCAAGCCGCTCCTTGGCCGCAAGCACCCGGCCTGCCGCTTCGTCCAGCCGAGCCGGGGGGATCTCGCCGCTGCGGGCAGCCTCCACCAGCCGGTCGGCCACCTTCACCGCGGTCGTCCAGTCCTTGGGCCAGGCCACCAGGACCGCGTCCGCTCCCGCCTGCACAGCCCGTACCGCGGCCTGCTCGATGCCGAAGTTCTTGGCGATGGCGCCCATCTCCATGGCATCGGTGACCACGAGCCCCTCGAATCTCATCTGCCGGCGCAAGAGGTCGGTCAGCACCCGCTCCGACAGGGTGGCCGGAAGCCCCGGGGTCGGATCCACCGCCGGAAACGTGATGTGGGCCGTCATGATGGAGGCCACTCCGGCCTCGATGGCGGCCCTGAACGGCAGCAGCTCGACCCGCTGCAGGCGATCCATCGGGTGGGCGACCGTCGGCAGGTCGATGTGGGAATCCACCGTCGTGTCGCCGTGCCCGGGGAAGTGCTTGGCGGTTGCCAGAACCCCGCCGTCCTGAAGGCCGCGCACCATGGCCGCCCCCAGGCGCGCGACCGCTTCGGGGGACTCACCGAAGGACCGCACGCCGATGACCGGGTTCTGCGGGTTGTTGTTGACGTCCACCACCGGCGCATAGTTCTGGTGGATTCCGACGGCGCGCAGTTCGCGGGCCGTCCAGAGCCCGGCCTGGTATGCCAGTTCTTCGGAACCTGCCGCTCCGAGCGCCATATTTCCCGGGAAAACCGTAGCGCCCCGGGTGAGCCGGGCAACCAGGCCGCCCTCCTGATCTACGCTGACCAGAAGCGGGATGCCGGCGCCCGAACGCTTCGCCATCTCCTGCAAGGCGTTGGTCAGCGCCGCCACCTGCACCGGGTCGGAAACGTTGCGGGCGAACAGGATGACCCCACCCACGTAATGGCGACGGACGAGCTCACTGATTTCCGGCCCGACTTCCAGGCCAGGGAAGCCCACGTGGAGGATCTGGCCGACTTTCTGCTCGAGGCTCATGGATCGCAGAAGCTCCCGGATCCGTTCCGACGGCGCCGCAGGCGCAAGGCGCGAAACCGCTGCCGCAGGCCCTCCTCCCACCGCGGACGCCGGGACAGGCTCGCTGCCCGCTGTGGCCATCAGCACCCCTCCCAGGACAAGCACGGCCCATCTCAAGCAAAAACGCAGTGCAGCCACGAGACGATTTCCTCTCAACGTGTCAGTCCGCCGGGTGGCGTCGAGCGGGGCGCTTCAGTTCGACGTAGAACTTGTACCGGTCTCCGCGGTAGAGCGACCGCACAAACTCCACCGGCTCCCCACTGCGGGACAGAGTGGTGCGCTCCATGAGCAAAAGCGGGCTTCCCGGAGGCACCCCGAGCACCTTTGCCTCCTCCTCTGCGGCGACCACCGGCTCCAGTGTCTGGCGAGCGCTGGCCAGTTCGATGCCGAGCTCCTGTTCGAGGTACTCGTAAAGCGAGCCCTCCAGCCGCTCCCTGGGAGCGGTGTGAAGTAGCCCGTACGGCAGGTGGGTGACCTCCAGCGCCATGGGCTCGCCATCGGCCAGGCGCAAGCGGCGCACGACCAGCACCCGCCGGTCCATCCCGAGGGCCAGCGCCCGTTCGACCTTGCGGGAGGCCTCCTGGACCTGCACGTCCAGCAGCCTGGCGCCGGGCACCAGCCCGCGCCGGCGCATGTCCTCGCTGAAGCTCGTAAGCTCGATGAGCCCCTGCTCGATCTTGCGGTCGGCCACGAAGGTGCCCCGGCCCTGGTGGCGCAGCAGCACCGACTCGTGGACGAGTTCGGCGAGCGCCTGGCGCACGGTCATGCGGGAGATGCCGAACCGCTGGGAGAGTTCACGCTCGGAGGGGATGCGCTCGCCCGGCTTCAGTTCCTCGTTGTCGATGAGTTCGAGCAAAAACCGCTTGAGCTGGAAGTAGAGGGGGCCCGCCGAGCGGCGCCTCGAAAGGGGCCGCGCGACTTCCAACACCGCCCGAGCCGAACGTCCCTTAGGCATGGGGTTTCCTCTCCGTATGCCGCATGCAAGCCCGCTCCGATTGCGTGTCAGGTCTATACCACATGAGCCTGTGTTGAGGAGTTCCAGCCGCCATGCGGTAATCCTGCCGGCTGCGGCGTGCCGGAGGGGCAGGGGCCTGCCGTGCCGAACTTCCGGCTCATGCGAATCGTTCACCCGCATCCGCACGATGCTGTTCGGTCCACGGTTCACTGGACCCCGGGCTGCTTCGTCTGCGGCCGTGAGAACACGGCCGGCCTGCAGGCCGTGGTCGTAACGGATGGTACCGCCGCGTACCTGCGTGTCACGCTCGCCGACCGCTTTGTGGGCATCCCGGGGAGTTTGCACGGGGGCGTCATTGCGGCCGCCCTCGACGAGGCCATGTGGTACGCTGCCTACCGGTACGGGATTCCGTCCGTCACGGGGTCGCTGGAGATCCGCTTCGTCCGGCCGGGTGTTCCGGGAAAGCCGCTGCTGGCGGTAGCGTGGGTGGAGACAAAGGAGCGGCCGGCCGCAGGCCAGCAGGGAATACCGGACTCGGGGCGAATAGGCCGGGCTGTGGCCCGGCTCCTGGACGTCGAGGGGCGCATTGTGGCGGCGGCCCGGGGCCGGTTCGTGCGGGTGCCCGTGCCCGATGCGGTGCACCGGGTGCTCCGGTCCGAGCCCGCGGCTCCAGACGTGCTGGACGACATCGCCCGGTGGCCCGGGCTGGACGCTCTCAGGGGGCGCATTACGGGCGGCCCTTGATTGTTCCAAGCTGCTCCATACAGTAACCGGAAGGGAGGGGCCGCCGCATTCGCCGGCTTCGGGCCTGGGGACCGCGGCGGCAGCCACAGAGGTGACGTTGCAAGGTAAGACGGCTCTGGTCCTGGGTGTGGCCAACCAGCGCAGCATTGCGTGGGGCATTACCAGGGCGCTCTCCGCCGAGGGTGCCCGCGTCGCCCTCACCTACCAGAACGAGCGGCTGCGGGAAGGCGTGGAGCAACTGGCGAAGACCATCGACGCTCCCGCTTTCGAGTGCGACGTGGCCTCAGACGAGGCCATCGCTTCCCTCATGAACCAGATCCAGGGCCGCTTCGGCGGGCTGGACATCCTGGTTCACAGCATCGCCTACGCGCCCCGGGAAGCCCTGGAGGGGCGATACGCGGACACCTCGCGAGACGCCTTCCGAACGGCGCTCGACATCAGCTGCTACTCGCTGGTCGCGCTGGCTCGCGCCGCCGAACCTCTGATGAAGGCCCGCGAGGGCGGCAGCATCCTGACCATGACCTACTACGGCTCGGAGAAGGTCATGCCAGGTTACAACCTCATGGGCGTGGCCAAGGCGGCTCTGGAGGCGTCGGTTCGCTACCTGGCCTACGAGCTGGGCGCCTCGGGCATCCGGGTCAACGCCATTTCGGCCGGCCCCCTCAACACGCTGGCGGCCCGGGGCATTTCCGGGTTCACCGAGTTTCGCCACCGCCACGCCGAGAGGGCTCCGCTTCGCCGCAGCATCGAGGTGGACGAGGTAGCAAAGACCGCCGTCTTCCTCCTTGGCCCGGCCGGAAGCGGCATAACCGGCGAGGTCGTCTACGTGGACGCCGGATACCACATCATGGGGGTCTAAAGCAGGAGGCGCGCCCCGTGGTGCCGTTCAGCAGGGCATCGTGGTGTGGCGCCCGGGGGTCTGTCTGGAATCGGTGCGCAGGGTTGTCGGCCTGAAGCCCACGGAGCCCGCTTGATATGGGCCTATCGTCCTATCCTTGCCGTCTTGCGGCCCCGTCCCGGGGGTACTATAATGGGTGCCGCAGGCGGGCCCGCCTGTCCTTTGTGGTGCGTTCCTCGGTAGCTCAAGGGTAGAGCGCCCGGCTGTTAACCGGGGGGTTGCAGGTTCGAATCCTGCCCGAGGAGCCATTTTTTTTACCTGGCTTTATGCTCTCACCAGGCCACGCATCCGCCCGTTGCGTTTTCCTCCCGCGCGCCACCGCCTGTGGCCGCGTCCTTCTCCGCCGGGTGTAGCGCGTCCCACACGGGGGCATCCTTGAGGGTGGCGGATCTGTCCGCATCAGCCTGAGCCGGCGACTCAATCCACAGAAAGGGGAAAATGAGGGTGGATCCCGAACTTTCCTGGCAGGAATGGAAGCGGTGGCTGGGACAGGCGGTGGCGGCAGGCAAAGAGTCCGGCCTTGGCGGCCGCGCGATGGTCAACTACGCCGAGCAGCTCGGCGACTTCCTGGCGCGTCACGTAGACCCGGCCAACCCCCAGCAGCGGGTGCTGAAGGAGCTGTGGAGCGTGGCCGACGAGAGCGAGCAGCGCGCCATCGCCTCGGCCCTGGTCAAGCTGGTCGGCACGACGGCCACCGCCCGCAAGGAGGACGGCGGCAAGGCCGGCCAGAAGGACGGCTTCTCGCTGACCTGAGGCGCGGCCGAGGCACTCCCCTGCCCCCGATTTGATAAACAAGGGCCGTATCCCCTATAATCGGAATCCGGACAGCCTAGACAAAACCAGGGGTGCGGCCAATGATTGAGCTTGTGGGCGTGGGCAAGCAGTACGGCCACCGCTGGGCCGTCCAGGACCTCACCTGTTCCGTGGAGCAGGGCGAGGTCCTCGGCTTTTTGGGCCCCAACGGCGCCGGCAAGACCACCACCATGCGTATCGTCACCGGCTACATGCCTCCCACCACCGGCAGCGTTCGGGTGGCCGGCGTGGATGCCCTGGAAGACCCCGTGCGCCTCAAGAGCCGGGTCGGCTACCTCCCCGAGACGCCGCCCATCTACGGCGAGATGACCGTGAGGGGCTACCTCTACTTCGTGGCGGAGATGCGGCGGGTGCCGGCCCACCGGCGCAAGCGCCACGTGGGCGAGGTCATGGAGCGGGTCGGCGTGGCCGATGTCGCCGGCCGCCTGGCGGGGCGCCTCTCCCGGGGCTACAAGCAGCGGGTGGGGCTGGCCGCCGCCCTCATCGGGGATCCGCCCGTGCTGGTGCTGGACGAGCCCACGGCGGGCATGGACCCCCAGCAGATCATCGAGATGCGCCGCCTCATTCGCAGCCTGGCGGGGCGCCATACCGTGCTCCTCAGCTCGCACATCCTGCCGGAAGTGGCCAGCACCTGCCAGAGGGTGCTCATCATCAACAAGGGCCGCCTCGTGGCCCAGGACTCCCCGCAGAATCTCTCCGCCCGCCTGGGACGGGGCCGGCAGATCCTCCTGGAAGTGCGCGGGGAGCGCGAGGCCGTTGAGGCAGCGCTGGCAGAAGTGCCCGAGGTGAAAGCCGCCAACATCACGCCGACCGACACCCATCCCGGGCGGCTGCGCGCCGAGATCGAGCTCAACGACGGCGCTGCTGCGGCCCAGGACCCCCGCGAGGCCATCTTCTTCGCGATGGCTCGCCATCAGATCCCCATCCTGGAGATGCGGGGCGTGGACATGACCCTGGAGGACGTCTTTCTCCAGCTCGTCACCCACGAAAACCTGGACGCCGGTACGGGCGGCGGTGAGGGGAACTAGCATGGCCGTCTACTACATCTTTAAGCGCGAGCTGAGGAGCTACCTGGTTTCACCGCTCGCGTACGCCGCAGGGGTGGTGTTCCTCGCCATCTCCGGCTACTTCTTCTCGGTGATCCTGCTCGCCACCCGGGTCGCCGACCTGCGGCCGTACTTTCTCAATCTGGGCGTCATCCTGCTGTTCGTGACGCCGCTTCTGACCATGCGCTTGCTGCCCGAGGAACGCCAGAACCACACCGATGAGCTCCTGATGACCCTTCCGGCAACGCCGGCCCAGGTGGTGGTGGGCAAGTACCTGGCAGCGGTGGGCCTTTACGCCGGGATGCTCCTTCTGACCGCGCTTTACCCGGCTCTGCTCTTCTGGCTCTCGAATCCCGCCCCCGGCCCGGTCCTGACCTCCTACCTGGGAGCGCTGCTGCTCGGCGGGACGTTCCTGGCCATCGGCGTCTTCACGTCGTCCCTGACGGACAGCCAGATGGTGGCAGGGCTGCTCTGCTTCGGGTTCATCCTGCTCTTGTGGGTCATCAACTGGCTTTCCTTCGCGGCACCCGGCACCGCGGCCGACGTGGCGCGCCAGCTTGCGGTGTTCGAGCGGTTCGACGACTTCACGAAGGGTCTGATCGACTCCGGCCACGTGCTGTTTTACTTGAGCGCCATCGTGCTGATGCTGTTCTTGAGCGTCCGGAGCCTGGAACGGCGAACCTGGATGTAGCGGAGGCGGATGCGGCATGGGAGCTTCCCGGGAACAGGCAGGCAGCCCCGGCGGCGCCAGGCTCACCACGGCCGGCGCGCGCTTTCGCTTCGTGCGCGGCACCAACGCGGCGCTCTTCACGCTGTTCGTGGCAGGCATCATCGTGCTGGCCAACGTGGTGCTGGCGCGCTTTGCGCTGCGCGCCGACTTCTCGCCCGACCGGCGCTTCCAGCTCTCTCCCCAGACCCGCGAGGTGCTCGAGGGCCTGAAGGAACCCGTGCGGATCTACACGTTTGCCTTCGAGGGCTCCGACGAGGCCGAACGCCTGGACGACCTGCTGCGGGAGTACCGGCTGGCCTCGAGCAAGGTGCGGACGAGCATGGTGGACCCCGAGAAGGAGCCGACCCTTGCCCAGCAGTACGACGTGCGCGTCTCCGGCACCGTGGTCGTGGAGATGGGGAAGAACCACCGCAAGATTGAGTTCTTCAACCTCTTCAGCCCCACCCCGGACGGCGGGACGGAGTTCCGGGGCGAGCAGGCCATCACCCGCGCGCTTCTCGAGCTCGGCGGCTACGGGGGCCAGGTGGTTTACTTCCTCGAGGGCCACGGCGAGGGGAGCCCCTATGACGACTACTCGGAACTCCGAAGCTACCTGGAAGGCGAAGGCTTCACCGTCAAGACGCTCAACCTCGCCCTCGAGAACCGCACCCCCGAGGACGCCCGGGTCATCGTGATGGGCGGCCCGAGAAACGACCTCGTTGCCAGGGAGCGGGAGATGCTCGAAGCCTACGTAAAGGCCGGGGGCCGGCTGGCGCTGTGGCTCGACCCGCTTCCGGGGCGGCAACTCCCCGAGATGGACAAGCTGCTCGCTTCGCTCGGCGTGGAACTCGTCCCCGGCGTCGTGGTGGATCCGGGGCGGGCGGCTTTCGGCGATGCCTTCAGCCCGGTGCCGGAACTGCGCTGGCACGAGTCCACGCGGCCCCTGGTCCAGGCCAACGTGGGGGTGGTACTGCCCGGCGCACAAGCGGTGAGGGCGCGCCAGAGTGCGGACGACGCCTCCCAGCCCAGGGTGTCCCCCCTCCTTGTGACCACCGACAGGGCGTGGGCGGAGAGCCGGCCACAGGGGCGGCAGTGGGAGCCTGACGACCAAGACGCCAAAGGCCCGCTGGATCTGGCGGTCGCCATCGAGCGCGAGGGGCCTGCCACCCCGGCTACCGCCCCGGCGGGCACAGAGATGGAGGCCGGTGGGGAGACGGCGGAGCAGCAGGCCGTCTCCCAGCCCGTCGCCGTTGTGGTGGGCAACTCCACCTTCGCCCGCAACGCGTCCTTTGCCTTTCAGGGCAACCGGGACATTGCGGCCAATTTGGTGACGTGGCTGGCCGGCCAGTCCGAGATGGTGACGATCCGTCCCGCCACGGCGCCGGTGCCGAGGGTTCTGCTCACGTCGCGGCAGGCCGCCGGCATCTTCTACGGCACGGCGCTGGGCATGCCGCTTCTGCTCATGGTCACCGGCTTCGTGGTGTGGTGGCGGAGGCGAGGGCTGTGAGGCGGTTCTATTTCACGGCCGCGGCGGGCATCGTCTTCGTCGCGCTGGCCCTTGCGTACGCGGTCTGGCTGCGCCCGAGCGAGTCACGCCAGGCCACGTCCCCGGCCATCCTCTCGGTCAAGCCGGGCGACGTGCGTTCGGTGGCCATCGAGCAGGGGGGCCAGGTCGCCCTCGAGATCCGCAAAGAGCAGAACGGCTGGCAGATCGAAAGGCCGAGGCCCGTCCCGACCAGCTCTTCGGCCGTCGACGCGTTCCTGCAGGACCTTTCACCGCTGCGGGCGCGGCGGGTGATCTCGCAGGAGGGCGCGGACCCGGCGCAGTTTGGCCTCAAGGAACCTAAGGCGGTGCTGGCGATCACGCTGGCGGACGGCACCGTCCGCAGGCTCCTGTTCGGGTCTCAGACCCCGGTGTCGCAAGGGGCCCCCTCGTACTACGTGAAAGACGAGGCGGCGCCGCCCGTCTACACGGTGGACGCCCGGATCGCTGAACAGGTACTGGGCCCGTGGGAGAGCTTCCGCGAGCGAAGCCTCGCGCCGATGGACTCCGACGGCGTGCAGCGGGTGCGCATCGAACGTGGGGGAACCGTCCTGGAGGCGCGCCGCACGGGCGACTCTACGACCCCGGCCGAACGCCGCTGGCGGCTCGTGACCCCGTATGACGCCCCGGGCGACGCTACCAGCATAGAGCGGGTGTTGCGTGACCTGGAGTTCACCCGGATCTCCCGGTTCGTCAACGACGAACCTTCCCAGGCCGACCTGGGCAAGTACGGGCTGGCGCGCCCCGAGGCCGTCGTGACGGTGGAGTACAGGCCGCAAGACGGGCAGGCCTCCGGTGACGGACAGGGCAAGAACCGCACCATGACGCTCCGGGTGGGCGCCGCGGCCGAATCGTCCGAGCGCTACGTGCAGCTTGAGGGCCAGCCCTCCGTATACACGCTCCCCGCAAGCGACGTGGAGGCGCTGCT
>JBFMCJ010000130.1 GCA_040754675.1 Bacillota bacterium | reverse complement strand
CCGGCGCTGCGATACTGGGGATGCGGCGCTGCCGGGCTCGCAGTTGGACCTCCCGGGGCGGCGAGGCAAGGCGAGTCTGGAGGAAGATGAGCGGCGCCACGACGGCCACCCACACCGCCACCACCGCATACCCGAACAGCGCGGGCAGGCCCGGTGCCGCATAGGCGCGCACGGCCGTGGCGAGCGCAAAGAAGCCGGCCAGCCCGATGGCGAGGCGGCCGAGGTGCTGCAGCAGGCCGGCCTGCTCACCGTAGGCGATGGCGTTGAGCGCCACCCTGTCCGCCGTGAGCAGCCCCATCAAAAAGCCAAGGGCCCGCTCGGAATCGGATGAGGGCGAGAGCGGAAACAGGAGAAGGGGCACGGCCACGGCAGCAAGCAGGCGCCCCCTCGACGCCCGACGCCTCTCCTCTGCCAGTGCCATGACCACGGCGGCCACGGCGACGACACCGAACCCCAGCACCAATCCCCCCAGGACGTCGCCGAGGAAGTGCACCCCCAGGTACAGGCGGGAGATGGAGACCCCGAGGACCATAACGATGGCGAGCGCAATCAGCCAGGGCCGGGGGAACTCGAGTGCCAGCCATCCCCAGAACGCGGCGCTCACCTGGGCGTGGCCTGAGGGAAACCCGGGCCCGGTGGCTTCGGCAAGGCGCACGATGCCCAGGGCCGGATCGGGCCGCGGCATGGCCGCCCATTCCTTCACAACCCCGTTGAGCCACACCGAAACCAGCGTCACCACCGCCAGCCGGTGGCCCTTCTGGCGGTCGACGGCCCAGTACACCACGGGGATCAGGAGCATGTAGAAAAGGTCGCTGCCAAGCCCCGTGAAGGTCCGGAAGATCGAGTCCAGCAGCGGTGTCCGGAACTGCTGGAGGTACGCGATAACGCCTGCGTCCCACATGGCGGCCCTTCCTTTCTGCTCCCTGCGGCACGTTGACCCCGGTTCGTCCTGGACCGGCGCTCTCCCTGCGACCCCCAACCCGGCCCCGCACCGCAGGCATCTTTCGCACCGGCCGGCGGCGGCCGGCCCCGATCCGCGCACAAGGAATGTGGAGACCGATTACCGAAGTCATCACTATCTATTAAGAACCGGGGGGCTTGCCGCACGATGAGGCACGTCAAGTTGTCCCTTCTCGGAACCGCGCTCATCGGGGTGCTCGTGGTCGTTTTCCTTGGTGCGGCTGCGGCCTTGGCTGAGGAAGCCGTTGAGATCGGCATCATCACATCGCTCAGCGGGCGGTTTGCCACCTTTGGCGCCATGCAAATGGCCGGCTACCAGGTGGCGCTGGAGGAGATCAACGCGAAGGGCGGCGTGCTTGGCCGGCCGTTGAAGCTGGCCGTTGAGGACGACGCCAGCAATCAAAACGCGGCGCTCTCGGCCGCCGAGCGGTTGCTCGCCCGGGGCGTCCCCCTCATCCTGGGCAGCTACTCCAGCGGCATCAGCAAGCCGCTCGCCCAGTACATGACCCGCCGTGAAGCCCCGCTCCTGGTCTCGGGCAGCGCCGACGACGCCATCACCCGCCCCGGGTCCGAGTGGGTCTTCCGGGCCAAGACCAACGCGACGAGCTACGCGATGTCGCTGATCAACCTGGCGGACCTGCTGGGGGGCATGAAGACGATAGCGATCCTGGCGGGCAGCGGCGCCTTCGAACAGTCGGTGGCCGACGCGGGCGACCGGGTCGCCAAAGCGCGGGGCTACACCGTGGTGGCGCGTGAGTCCTACGACCGGGGCCTGACGGACTTCCGGCCCATTTTAAACCGTTTCCGTACGCTCAACCCCGACATCGTCTTCATGGTCAGCTACGAGGAAGACGCCGTGGCCATCATGCGCCAGGCCAAGGAGGTCAACCTCAACCCCAAGATGTTCGCGGGCGGGGCCGCCGGGTTTGCGCTCGAATCGTTCGTCAAGGGCGCCGGTGACGCCGCCGAGTACGTCTTCTCGGCCACGTCGTGGACCCCCGACGTGCGTTACCCGGGTGCCCGCCAGCTTTACGAGAAGCTGAAGGAGAAGCTCGGCGGCGGCGAGCCGTCCTACCACGCCGCGGAGACGTACATGGCCTTACTGGTGGCGGCCGATGCCATCAACCGGGCCGGGCGGTTGGACAAGGCCGCCATCCGCGAGAGCTTGCGCGCCACGAAGCTGGTCACGGCCGCCGGGCCGGTGGAGTTCAAGGATTATGAGGGCTTCCGCAACCAGAACCCCATCTCCATGGTGGTGGAACAGGTTCAAGGCGGGCGGTTCGTGACAGTATTCCCGACGGACGTGGCTGCCGGCAAGCCGATCTTTCCGACCCCGCCTTGGCCCCAGCGGTGAGGGTCCATGGAGCATCTGACCGCGTTCGTGCAGGTGCTGGCGTCAGGCCTCCTCACCGGAGGCCTGTACGCCCTTGTCGGCATAGGCTTGAGCTTGATCTTCGGGGTGATGCGGGTCGTCAACTTCGCCCACGGTGAGTTCCTCGCCCTGGGCATGTACTCGGCCCTGGTGCTGTTCAACCGGTGGCACGTGGACCCGTTCCTGGCCCTCCTGATCATCTTCCCGGCCGGGGTGCTGTTGGGGTTTGTGGTGGAGCGGGTGCTGCTTGCCCCCATCGCCCACGCGCCCGAGCACTCCTACATCCTGATGACCGTGGGCATCGGGCTCATCGTCAGCAACCTGCTGCTGTTCGGCTTTGGCGCCCACCCGCAGAGCATCTATACCTCGTACTCGACGAGCACGTTCCACATCGGAGGCGTGAGTCTGAGCAAACCGCTCACCGCCTCGTTCGCTCTGACGGTGGTCATCATCGCCGCCCTGTACTGGCTGTTGTTGCGAACCGAGCTCGGGCGGGCCGTGCGCGCCACCGCGCAGAACCGCCAGGCGGCCGAACTGCAGGGCGTGGACACCGGCCGCATCCGCGCCCTGGTCTTCGGCATCGGGGTGGCGCTGGCGGCCGCGGCCGGCACGCTCATGCTGCCCATCCTGTACGTCATTCCCACCATCGGCGGCACCTTCACGCTCAAGGCATTCGTGGTGACGGTGCTGGGCGGTATGGGCAACGTGATCGGGGCCATCGGCGGCGGGCTGCTCCTGGGCGTGACGGAGAGCCTGGGGGCCACGTACGTATCCAGCGGGTACCGGGACGCCTTCGGGCTCGTCGCGTTCTTACTGGTGCTGCTGGCGCGGCCCATGGGGCTTTTCGGGAAGAGCCGGGTGTGAGAGGGGGAGGGGGGCGTTTGGGCCGGAGGCTTTTTCGCGGTGGTGCCGGCACGCGTCTTCTCGCAATAGCCGGGCTGGTTGTGGCGCTCGCCTTTTACCCCCTGGCCTTTCCGGGGGCGCTCAACGTGGGCGTGACGCTCCTGCTCTTCGCCGCCCTGGCGCTTGCATGGGACGTGCTGGGCGGCTGGGCGGGCCAGCTGTCGCTGGGCCATGCGGCCCTGGTAGGGCTGGGCGGGTATACGTTCGGCCTGTTGACCCAGTCGTCGCGCGTGAGCGGTACGGGCGGGCTGGTGGCGGCGCTGCTTGCGGTGGTCGCGACGGCGGTCGCGGTCACGCTCGTATGGGGCTGGATCACCTTCCGGCTGCGGGGGCCGTATTTCACGCTCTCCACCATTGCCGTGGCGGAGATCCTGCGCCTCGTGGCGATCAACGCAAGAGGCCTGACAGGCGGGGCGGAGGGGCTGTTCATCTTCTCGCTGCCCGAACCGCTCGGGCTAGACCTGTTCGACCGCACCGTCGAGTATTACCTGGCGCTCGCACTTGTGAGCGTGGCCCTCGGCGTGGCATGGTGGCTTTCGTGGAGCCGGTTCGGGTACTACCTGCAGGCCATCCGTGAAGACGAGGATGCCGCCATGGCCCTTGGCATCCACCCGCTGCGCTACAAACTCTGGGCGTTTGCCGTCAGCGGCACCCTGACGGCCGTGGGCGGGGCGCTTTACGCCATCTTCCTCTCGTTTTTCGAGCCGCACGGGGTGTTCGACATCGGGCTCTCCGTGGAGCTCGCGCTGATGGCCATCATCGGAGGCACGGGCACCGTCTGGGGGCCGGTGGTGGGTGCTGGGGTGCTGATGCTCTCCGGCGAGTGGCTCCGGGCGCTGTTCAAAGAGGCCAATTTGCTCATCTACGGGATTCTTATCGTGCTCGTGGTGCGCTTTGCGCCCCAGGGCATCGTGGGCGGCGTGCAGGCGCTGTGGAGGAGGTGGCCGGTTGCCAGGGGAGCCCGTCCTGCAGGTGAGGGGCTTGAGCCTGGCCTTCGGCGGGCTTCTGGCCCTTCGTGAGGTCGAAATGGAGGTTTATCCCGGCGAGATCGTGGGGCTGATCGGACCTAACGGCGCCGGCAAGACGACGCTGTTCAACGTGGTGAGCGGCTACCTTCAGCCCACGGCAGGCGACGTCTTCTTCGAGGGACGCCGCATCACGGGCGAACCGCCTTACCGCCTGGCGAAGGCGGGTATCTCGCGAACGTTCCAGATCGTGCGGCCCTTCCCGCAGCTTAGCGTGCTGGAAAACGTGATGGTGGCCGCGTTTTTGAGCCATCCCCGCCGAAAAGACGCCGAAGAGGCGGCGTGGCAGGTGCTTCGGTGGACCAACCTCCAGGAGCGCGCCCGGTCGGCTGCACGGGAACTGACCCTGGCCGGACGCAAGCGCCTGGAGATCGCCAAAGCGCTGGCGACAAACCCGCGGCTTTTGCTCCTGGACGAGGTGGTCGCGGGGCTCAACCCCACGGAAGCCGACGCCACCGTCGAACTCATCCAGGGCATCCGGCAGCGCGGCATCACCATCGTGGCGGTGGAGCACATCATGCGGGTCATCATGCGGACGAGCGACCGGATCGTGGTGCTCAACCACGGCCAGAAGATAGCGGAAGGCCCGCCCGCGGCGGTCGCAGCGGACCCGGCGGTGATCGAAGCCTATCTGGGACGGGCCCCCTCGGGCGGCGAGAGGGCGGGCGTGCATGCTTCTTGAGGTTCAGGGGATCGACGCCTTTTACGGCGACGTCCAGGCGCTCTGGGACGTCAGCTTTGGGGTGGACGAGGGCGAACTGGTAGCCCTGCTCGGGGCCAACGGGGCCGGTAAGACAACCACGCTGCGGGCGGTCACGGGGCTACTTGCGCCCAGGCGGGGGCGGATCCGGCTGGGCGGGCGCGACATCCAGGGAGAGAGCGCACACCGCATCGCCGGGTCCGGAGTGGCGCACGTCCCCGAGGGGCGCCAGCTTTTCACGTTGATGACCGTCGAGGAGAACCTGCTTCTGGGGAGCTACCTTCCCCGCACCCGTCCCAACCGCCGCAAAAACCTGGATCGGGTCTACGAGCTGTTTCCGCGGCTTTTTGAGAGGCGCACCCAGGATGCCGGGACGCTTTCCGGCGGCGAGCAGCAGATGCTGGCCATCGGGCGCGCCCTCATGAGCGAGCCGCGCATCCTGCTCCTGGACGAGCCGTCCCTGGGGCTTGCGCCCGTGCTGGTGCAGGAGCTGTTCCGGGTGATCCAGGCCATATCGGCCGCCGGCACCACTGTGCTCCTGGTGGAGCAGAACGTCCACCAGGCGCTCACCGTCGCCGATCGCGCCTACGTGCTGGAGAACGGCCGGGTGGCGATGGAGGGCAGCGGGCAGGAGCTTCTGGCAAACCCCCAGGTGCAGGCGGCGTACCTGGGCCTGTAGGGCCGCGTGGAACATCTTGGCATGGCTTCGGGCCGTCACGGGGCAGGAGGCCGGGGGAGCAGGCAAGAACGCGCGCTCCCGGAGGGGAGCGGGGGTAGGCCAATGCAGTGGCGAGTGAAGACGTTTGCAGCCGCGTTGGCGTTGGCCCTGCTGGCGCTCGTCTGGCCGGCCCCGGCGGCCGTCTCCCTCGCGGGGGACCGCGTGGTCCAGGAGGGAATGTGGGGCGACGACATCCGGTCCCTCCAGGAACTCCTGCGGGAACTGGGCTTCACTGCCATCCATCCCAACGGCTATTTCGGCCCCGAGACCACCAAGGCGGTGCGGCGCGTCCAGCAGGCCCTGGGACTGCCTGACGACGGGGTGGTGGGGCCCAGGACCTGGCTGGTTGTCGAGGGGTTGCGCACGCCCTACCGCTACCGGGTGCAAGTGGGCGACACGCTGTGGAACGTGGCCCGCGCCTTCGGCACCACCATGGAGGCCATCATGGACGCCAACGACATGGAAACCACCACGCTTCGACCCGGGCAGGTGCTGGTGATCCCGTCGGTGCGCCGGCTGTACGTGCCTGCCCCCGTCGGCGTCCGGGAGCTGGCTTTTCGCCTTGGCGTCGCCGGCCAGGACGTGGCGCGCCTCAACAACTTGAAGCTGACGGACACGCTGAGAGCGGGCAGCGAGATCTGGGTCCCGCTGCCCGCCTTCTGAGAGGGTCTCTCCCGGGCTCTCACTCAGGGGGCCGTCGCGGCGGGCTGCAGTTCGGCCGGGTAGAGGAGCCGCCCGAGGCCAGCGACTTGCGTCGCCCAGTAGGTGCCTTCGGTGTTGATGCCGGTCTCCACGACTTTGCCCCGCGAGGCGCTCGCGACCACGACACGCACGACCTTGCCCGCCCGGGCCGCCACGATGGCAACCCCCGTGATGTCACCGCTCTGCGGGGACTTGAAAAACAGGAGGTCGCCCGGCCGCATCGCCTCCAGCGTGACCGGAGAGACGTTGTACCGGTACAGGGTGCGGCTGGTCACGTACGCTGCCAGCCCTGCCTGCCCCGGCGGGCCCCCGAAGAACTTGAGGTTGGGGATCGCCGCCCGATAGGCGTTGCACACGAGGCCGGAGGCATCGATGCCCCCCGACGCCGCCTTCTCCGGATCCTGGTCCCGCAACGCCAGGTACTCGTCCACCGTGATCCGCCCGCCGAGCTTGAACGGCACGCCTGCCTCCGCGTAGCGGAGCGATTCGGTAAGGGCAGCCAGCGCCTGCTCCTCGCTCACGGGAACGCCCGCCTGCCCTGCCGGCTCTTCCGCCAGGGCAGGGAAAGCCACGGCGAGTGCGAACGCCGTCATCATGCCTGCCAGCTCCGCGACGAGAGCCCGCCTGAGAGTGCGCGGACTTCCTGTCATGAGTGAAGCACATCCTTCCGCTTTTGGGCCCGGCTTCAAAGGCGCGCGGCCAGCCGGGCCGCATCATCAGCCATGGTAACGTTATTGAAAAAACACCACACATCCTCCTGGGCTTCCAGTCGTTGCCTTATTTCGGAGGCAAGCCGGTCAAGCTCCGCGTCCGTGAAGCGGTGCCGGTAGCCGCCGATACCGTGCAGGCGGAAGTAGGCGGTTCCCCGGGTGGCCGGCCGGGCGGCGAAGGGGTCCACGCCGTGCACAAGACCGAGTTCCCTGCACAGCTCGCCCACGAGCCCCTCGGGCCACGGACCCCTGGGCTCCCAGACGCAAAGGCGCGTGGCCGCCGGCGGGTGAGCGCGGAAAAAGGCGCGCAGGTTGCGAATGAAGCGCTCTTCCGGAGCAAACGAGGCCGGCGTCTGGAAGAGCAGCGCCTGCGCGCCGAGGGCCTCCGCCACCTCCAGAGTGCGGACCAGCGCCATTTCCACGGCCGGCGTGAGCTGGAAGTAGCCGCACTCCCGGAGGGCGGTTTCGTCGAGATGGGTCTTCAGCCGCCGGTAGGTGGGGCTCGTGGACGGATGGGTGACGAGTTGCCACACCTTGACAGCGAAGGCAAAACCGGGTGGGGCGGCCTGTCTCCAGCGCCGCGCGGTGGCGAGCTGCGGCGGTTCATAAAACGTGTTCTGGATTTCGATGGCGGAAAAGCGCGCAAAGTAGGCGCCCTGAGCAAGCGACCACCCGCACGTGCCGATCCTCAGCGCCGGCATAGGTCTGACGCCCCCCGGGTGGTGGAATTCGGGGGCGCAAGTGGCGCGCCTCTACGGCGTCTCGTGGTGGGGGCAGAGGTCCTCGTCGTACATCGCCGCCGGCGCCGGGAACGCCCGGGGGGCCGCCATCTCTGGGGCGAGAAGACCTATGGAAGGGGCCCCGCTGGAAACCGGGCGGCCCTGCCCGGGCGGGGTCTCTTCGAGGCTTCGTGCCTCGTCGGCAAAGTGGTCGGCGATACCGTCGTACAGGGACAGGGCAAGCGCCCTCTGGCCATCGGGCGAGGTGAGAACGGCGCGGTCGTCGGGGTGGGTGAGGAAGCCCAGTTCCACCAGCACCACCGGGTACGGTACGTGGCGCAGGACGTACAGGTTGCCCGGGAGCACGGCGTTTTGGTTGCCGGGCACCAGAGCGCGCAGGCGGTCCATGAGCCGCAGTGCGATCCGGCGGCTTGCCACGCGCCCGGGCGGGTAGAAAGCGATGGAACCCTGCATCCGTCCGCTGGAGGCGGCGTTGACGTGCAGGCTGATCATGAGGTCGGGGCCGAGCCGCCGGGCCACCGCCACCCGCGTGGCCAGGTCCCGGCGGTGGCGGGAACCCGGGCCGGGGTTCATGTGGCCGAGTTCCATGTCCTGGTTGCGCGTCAACCCCACCCTGGCGCCGGCGGCCCGTAGGAGCCGGGTGAGCTCCAGGCCGATGGGCAGCACCACCTCCTTCTCCAGGTAGCCCGCCGCACTACACCCCCCGTCAATGCCGCCGTGGCCGGGGTCGACCACGAAAACCCGCCCGGCCATGGGGAGGGCAGCAAAGCGGGGCTGGCCCCGTGAAGGCGGGCGCGCTGCAAGGGCGCTCTGTGGCGCCGCCAGCAGAAGGGCCGCCGCGCAGAGGGCGACGAGCACAAAGCGAGGCGCACTGCCGGTGCTGGTCTTCGGATGGAAAGCAGGCCGCTGCATGCCCCGTTCGGTCCCGGCCCCTCCGAGCGCTACCGTGAGCGAAAAGAGGGTCGGGTATGCAGCAGGCATCATCGCTTACACCGGCTCGCGGGCGGACGAGCCCGAGGCACGCCTTTCTTCGGCGTGGGACAGCCTCATGCGGGCGGGGGGCCGCAGGATCAGCGCCGCGGCCAGAGCCCCCGCCACAAGCGGCGGGTAAAACGTCAGAAGCCGCCACGCCGAAACGAAGATCCCCACCGCGCCCGTGGGGAGGTGTGGGGCAACGACGGCCGCCATGGCGGCCTCGATGCCCCCCGAGGCCCCGGGGGTCGGCAGCACCCCGCCGAGCAGGATCAGGGGGAACTGTGCCGCGA
>JBFMCJ010000129.1 GCA_040754675.1 Bacillota bacterium | reverse complement strand
GTGGCAGCGGCACCCCCCTTTTTCTCGGCGCCTTTCTTTGCGTCACCGCCCCTGAGCCCTGCCGTCGCGGGCATGGGGGGCGCCGCCGCAGCGTGGGTGGACGACGCATCCGCCCTCTACTACAACCCGGCGGGGCTCACTCAGCGCCGGTTCGAGGCAGGTTTCACGACCGCGGTGCAGGAAGGCAACGGCGTTGGCGATCCGTCCGAGCAGCTCGAGCAGTTCCGCCGGCTATTTGCCGATCCGGCCTCGGCGGGGCAGGTGGACCAGGGGCTTTCCGCGATGGGCGGGCTCGTCATGAACGGGTCCGGGCTGGGCGTCATGGCCCAGGGCACCGCGCACGTCGACGGCGGCCAGGGAAGCGGCCGGTTCGTATCGGCCGTGGGGTTCGGGTCGGGATACAGGCTGGAGAGAAAGATTCTGGGTGCCGAAATCTCCACGGGGACCGCGGTACGGCTGCTGTACGCCGAGTCCTTTCATCTGGCGGCATCCCAGTCAGGCTCGCCCGCCGCATCCAGCCTGGTCGGCCGGGGCTTCACCTCCGATCTCGGGGTGCGGGCACGCTGGGGCGACACGCTTTCACTGGCGGTGGTGCTCCACGACGTGGCGGGCACCATGGCGTGGCGGCACCGGGAAAGCGACGAGCCGGCCGGGACGGACCAGTGGCTCCTGCCGCTCGCCGGCGTGCGGCTGGGCGTGGCCGTCACGCTGCCCGGCCAGAGGGGCCGGATGGCAGCCGAATGGCGGGGCGACGGCTCCTGGTCGGTGGGCGCCGAGCAGCGCATTTTCTTCAACGCGCTGGCGGTACGCGTGGGGCACGCCGAGCAGGGCATCCGGTCAGTGAACACGGCCGGGTTGGGTCTGCGGCTGGGCCCGTTCGGGCTGGACGCTTCCGTGGCGGTGCCGGCCGATCCGCGGGCGTCTACGCTGGTGGCCGGGCTGAGCCTCCGGCTCTAGCGGAGCCTCCGGCCTCCGCTGATCCCTCGCCGCGGGGCGGGTAGCACCACACCCGGCCCTTTCCCGCCTGCTTGGCGGCGTAAAGGGCCCGGTCTGCGGCCCGGACGAGGGAGTCTTCATCGCCGCCGCATTCGGGGAAACTCGCGACGCCGGCGCTCACGGTGGTAAACACCCGTTCCTCACCCAACAGAAGCGGCGTCCTGCTGGTGGCCTCCACGATGCGCATCGCCACCTGCTCGGCCTCCTCCATGCTGGCCTCCGGCAGCACCAGCACGAACTCGTCCCCGGCGTAGCGCGTCACGATGTCTCCGGCCCGGACGTGCGACCGGATGACGTCCGCCAGCAGCACCAGGTACCGGTCACCCTCGGGGTGCCCGTAGCGGTCGTTGATGCGCTTCAGGTCGTCCGAGTCGATCATGACGAGGCTGAGAGGGCGGCCGGACCGGCGGGCCCGCGCCAGTTCCCGGCTCAGCTCGCGACGGAGCATACGGGCATTGCCCAGCCCCGTCATATAGTCAGTGAGGGCGAGCTGCACCGTCTGCTCGTAGAGGCGCGCGTTTTGGACGTAGACGGCGGCCTGGCCGGCGATCGTGCCCAGCAGGTCCAGGTCTTCGAGGGTGTACGCCTGGGGCCGATACGCTTGGGCTGAGATGGTGCCCAGCACCCGGTCCTCGAGAATCATCGGCACGATGATGGCCGAGGCGGGTTCCTCGGGCGTTCCGATCAACCGGCGGCCCGGCACGGGCTGGCCCAGCTCCTCGGCACGGCGGTTGATGAAAAGGGGCCGGCCGGTGCGGATCACTTCCACGGTGGGGCCGTGGTCGGCGGCAAGGCGCAAGGGCGGGTAGCGCTGGCCCTTGTCGAAGATGAACGCGACGTTGACCGTCTGCGCCTCCGGCTCGTACAGCGAGATGATGAACGCCTCGGCGGGCATCACCCGCGCCACTTCGCGAAAGATGGTCTCGAAGAGCGGCTCGAGCTGCAGCGGCCTGGCCATGGCCCGGCTGATCTCGTGCAGGGTGGCCAGGTGCTGGGCCCGGCGCTGGCTTTTGGTATAGGTGCCGACGTTGTGAATCGCCGTGTTCCAGTGGTTGACAAGCTGGCCCAGCAGACGGCGGTGTTCTGCGTCGAACGGCGACTGCCAGGGGCTCCGGCCGGCGACGAGCCACCCCCACGCCTCCTCGGCACCGGGTGCTCGCACAGGACTGGCGATGAGCCGGGGGTTGAGCGCGATGGGCGTCTGGGCAGGGACGTCGACCTCCAGGGCATCGGGCGGCCGTTCGTGCGCGGGGCCTGGAGGCTCCGGGCTTGCCTGCGGGCGAGGCAGCAGGCCGAGGAGCGAGGCAACGGAGGGATCACGTGCGCCGGCGGCCGGCCACGCGGCGTACAGGCGCCATGCAGCATCATCCTGGCCCGGCACGACGAGCCACACCTGGTGGGCGGTCAGAAGCTGCGCCACCACCTTGAGCACCTGCTCGCTCCAGTCCGGCGGGCCCCACGAAGCGGCGTTGCGCTCGACGTGCGCGTGGAGTGCGAACAGGCTCTGCTCTTGCTCATAAGCGCGGAGCTGCTGGGTGCTCGCGGCCGACAGTTCCTTGAAGGCGGCAAGGTTGAGGGAGCGACTTCTCCCCACGAGCCACGTGAGCAGCACGGCCCCCAGAGCCCAGGCTGCAAGGGCCGGCCACCGCTGGCCCCTGAGGGGCATGGCGTCACCGAACGCCCACGTGGCCACACCTGCGGCGAGCCACCCAAGTGCCGCCACGATCCAGGGATGTTCCGGCGCAAGCCTGAGCCCCCACCCCGCGCCCCAGACGACCATCGACAGCGTCAGCGTCGCGAACGCAAGAAGGCTTCCGGAGAGCCGCCAGGCCGCCACGATGCCGGCGAGGGCCAGCGCGGCACCGAACCAGACCGCTACCGGTGCCGGTACGAACGGCTCGCCGTTGCTCTCGTAAGCCTCGGCCCCGAAGCCGGCCCGGCGCCAGGGGGCACACCACAACAGAATGGCCGCCGCGAGGTAGCCGGCGGCGGCAACGGCGGGAGCGGGCGCGCGCCAGGCAGCGGCCGTGTAAAACAGGGCCACAACGGCCCCTTCGACTGCCACGCTCTTGATTGCCCGGCTCCTTGTATGATGATCCACCGGCGCCTACCCGCCTTCTCTTGGACGCAAGGTCCCCGGCGGGAGCAACAGGCCCGAAGGGGAGCGTTCAGCCGCCGGCCTGGGATCGGCCGCTTCGCGGTCCCGTTGCCGCGGCGGCAGGTACGCTGCGAGGTGCCGCGCGCTCAGGGCCTCGAGCACACCGACTCGTAGAGGAGAATGTCGGTCGAGCAGCACCCTGGAAGCGGCCGCCGCCAGGCGAGCCTCCTGGGGCCGGCCGTGCCGTTCCAGCCGAAGTGCCACATACGCGAGACGAGCGCCGAGAAGGCTGCGGTGGGGAGGGGCATGCAGCGCTTGGCTCATGCGGAAGGCCAGCCGTTCCACCATCGCCTCGCGGGTCGCAGGGAGCAGGGACAGGCGTGTTTCGAGGTGCTGGCGGGCCTCCGCCAGGAAAGGTGCCAGCGCTTCGCTCAGGTCCCACTCTTCGACCTCAGGGTCGCCGGCAAGAGAGGACGACGCCCTGGCCCATACCTCGAGGCGCTCTCGATCCTCGTCCAGGGCGCTTTGAAGCTGGCGGCTCCACTGCCCGGCCGCCCAGCCGTAAGGCGTCGGTGAGGTCTCTCCTGCAAGCGCCGGCTCGAGCCACTCGCGCGCCAGGACGTAAGCCCTCGGAAAGCCAGCCGTGCGGGTCCTGGCCCGCGCCGCCGCCCCCGCCAGCATCATGGCTCCCCAGGAGGGCTCGAAGGCCGTGAGCCCGGAGCGAACGGCCTCTTCAAACTCCGCGGTCGCCCGCCGGCGCGCCAGCTCGCGGGTCTCGGCCTCCTCAAAACCGCGCACATCGCTGACCCGGGCATTGAAGACGTGGGTTGTATGCCCCAGATCCCACACGGTCAGGACCACGGCGGATCCGTCGGCGCCGATGCGCGACGCCGCCGCCTGCACCACAAGCGCCCGCGCGCCGCCCTCAGCGCGGGGCGCCTCGGCCCCTTCTACCTCGATCCCCATGGAACGCAGCCGGTACAGCACCCTGCGCAGTTCCTTCATGACAGGCCTGGGCAGCGCAGGGCCCGCCGCCAGGGCGGCCAGGGCGCGGCGCGCCTCTTCTCCGGCCGGCCCTGCCGTTCGGGCTTGCCGTTCCAGGGTCAACAGGGTTTGCTCGGAGGGGACTTCGCCGGCGTTCGGCCGGTCCGAGCTCCCCGCGCCGGCGTGTTCACTCATGCCGAATTCACCGGTCTTCCTCGGGGGCGAGGAGGTTGCGCACGGCGTCCCGGCACTCTTCCGGAACGTACAAGTTGACGGCGGTTCTGGGCCGGGTTGCCAGCGCCCGGATGATCTCGCTCATCCTGGAAAGCTCCTTCAGCTCGCCGAACTCGTCCACGGCCATCATCGGCGGACTTCCACGTGAGAGCGGGCCATCCTCCGTGTAGTAGTCGTAAGCCACGTCCGCCGTCCTATCCAGCAGGCAGTAGTACTCAGGGTCCCATCCGGCGCGCCGGACCGCCTCCCGGGCCCGGACCAGCGTCTCGTCCGGAATGGACGGACGCGGCCTGCGCAGCACGGGCTTGATCAGGCGGCGCCTGATGAAGCGGCCGGCCATGTCGCTCAAGATCGGGTCGGGGTGGTGCTGCCAGCGCTTCAGGGCGTACACCACGTCGTAATCGTCCACCGCCACGTACGCCGCAAGCGGGGGGTCTTCCGTCCTGAAAAAGGGTTCGAGGTTCTCGGGCAACTCCGGGCCGGGCGCAAGCTCGCCCGCCTGGAACAGGTCCCGAGCCCGGCGCCAGGCGGCGCGCAGCACCAGATCCTGCGCCCGGGTCGTCTTGTGGAAGTACACCTGCCAGTACATGTAATGGCGCGCCAGCACGTATTCCTCGGCAGTGGGGACGCCCTTATACGTGAACACCACCTGGCCGTCCGCCAGCGTCAGCGTGTTGATGAGCCGTTCGAGGTCGAAGCGGCCGTAAAAGGCACCGGTGTAAAGGGCGTCTCGCAGGAGGTAGTCCATCCTGTCCACGTCGAGCTGGCTTGCCACCAGGTGCTGCAGCCACGTGAGCTCGCAGGGAAGTTCGCCCTTGAGAACCTGGAGCACTCGCCCTGAGAAACCGGGTGCATACTCTTCCAGCACGGCGTGAACTTCGGTCGGGCCCTCGAGGATGGCATATGTCCACTGCTCGTGGCTCCTGGAAGGGGTCAGCACCCTTTCCAGGCCGTGCGAAAGAGGACCATGCCCTATATCATGTAAAAGGGCGGCAGCACGGGCCAGTCGTTCCAGTTCGTCGTCGATGGCAAGCTGAGCCGACTGGCGCAGGCGCG
Organism: Bacillota bacterium; assembly: GCA_040754675.1. Classification (NCBI taxonomy): domain Bacteria; kingdom Bacillati; phylum Bacillota; species Bacillota bacterium. The sequence continues at coordinate 3,811 of JBFMCJ010000129.1, read as the reverse complement.
CCAGCACCTTGCCCATGATGTGCATGGCGCCCAGGGAGTGACCGAAGCGTGAGTGTTCGGCCCCGTGGTAAGTGCCCGCCGCCGTGCCGAGCTGGCGCAAGCGGCGCAGCCGCTGGAACTCGGGCGTGTCGATGACCCGCACGAGAAGCCGATCCCGCACCGTGATGAAGTCGTGCACCGGATCTCGAAAGATCTTTTCGCGCATGCTACAAACCTGGGCACAGCCCCCGTTGGGAGGTTGGCACCATTATACCGCTTCGGGATAATATCCCCACCCGACGGTACCCGTACGTAAACAAGCTGCTGGTAGCCATCAACCTGGCCATCTTCCTTTACGAGGTGACGCTGGGCGACGCGGTATCCGCGTTCTTGTACCGGTGGGGGCTCATCCCCGCCAGGCTGTGGGGGCTGTCGGGCGACGGCGCCGGGCTCGACATGGGCGTGCTTGGCGGCGCAGCGCTTCCGCCGGTGTGGCTCACGCTATTCACGTCCATGTTCCTGCACGCCGGCTGGCTCCACGTGGGCAGCAACATGCTGTATCTGTGGATTTTCGGCGACAACGTGGAGGACCGCCTGGGGCACGGCCGTTACGCGGCCTTTTACCTGATCGGCGGGCTGGCCGCCGGGCTTCTACAGGCCGTGGTCGCCGCCGGAGCCGCCGCGCCCACCATTGGCGCCAGCGGCGCGGTGGCTGCCGTGCTGGGCGGGTACTGGCTGTTGTACCCGTGGGCGAAGGTCAGCACACTGGTACCCATCTTCTTTTTCATCACCATCGCTGACATACCCGCTTTATTCTTCCTGCTCTTCTGGTTTGTCACCCAGCTTTGGAACGGTGCGCTGGCCCTTACCACCTCTCCCACCCTCGTGGGCGGGGTCGCTTGGTGGGCACACATCGGGGGGTTCATAACGGGCCTCATCTTGATCAAGATTTACAGGGTGCGCCGGCGGCCGCCCGTAACGTACTGGTAGGGACGGCGGCCCGGGTTACCCGGGCCCGCGCCGATCTTGCGCGCCGGCGCCCCGGCGACTATCATTAGGCTCTGGATGTGACGGTCTGCCTGTGAGCGGCACCGCGAGTGCGTGCGGGCAGGCCGACTTATTTTCCACACAAGACCCGGACTTGCGGAGGTGCTGCGTAGGCGATGCCCACGTACGAGTACCACTGCAATCAGTGCGGGCGCTTCGAGGCGCTGCAGTCGATCACCGAAGAGCCCCTCAAGAGCTGCCCCACCTGCGGCGGCCCGGTGCAGCGCCAGATCAGCCGCAACGTCAACATCCTCTTCAAGGGATCCGGCTTTCACGTCACCGACTATCGCAGCAAGTCGTACAAGGAGGCCGCCAAGAAGGAAGACTCCACGGTCGGCAGCAGCTCTTCCTCCTCCAGCAAGGATTAGGCCCCGGGCGCGGGGATCGTGCACTCGACCGGGGCGTGCAGGCTCTCCTGGCCTGCCAGATCGACGGCCGTCACCCCCACGTAGGCCGACCCTCCCGTTTCCCATGGTAGGTCCGGATCGGACAGGAGAGCCTGCATCTCCCCGGCCCCCACCTCCGCCTTCAACCGCAGCGTCGAGCCGGGCGGCCGCAGGTAGACCCGGTACCCGGCCAGATCGGGCTCGGCCGGAGCCGTCCAGGCAACCTCCAGCTGACGCTGGGCGGCAAGCCCGCGGCAGGCCACTGCGGACGGGGGCGAGGGCACGAGGTCAACTTCCCCTACGACGATGGCCGTGCCGGCGCCCGGGCGCCACGTCACCCCGGTCGTTTTGCCGGGCAACAGCGCCACCCCTTCGCGCCAGTCGCTGGAGAACTCAAGCGTCCCGTCCTGCTGGTAGAGCAGAACCTGCACGTCGAAAGTGCCCGCGGGACGTTCCCGCTCGAAGCTCCACGAAAGCGCTGCGGAAGGCCGGGCCGAGCGCAATGTGGTGGAATCGCTTCCCTTCAGTCTGACGCCCGCCGCGGTCACGTTGCCTTCGCGTGCGTAATCCGTGAGGTCCACGTTTACCCGCAAGATCGCCGGGCAGGCTGCGAGCACGAGCCGCACGGTGGACGTTTGCCCCCTGGCAACGTAGAGGGTGGCCGACCCGGCGTAAACCGTGTCGCCCTCTGCATCCACCAGTTCGCCCGCCACCCTCCAGCGCCCCTCGTAGACCTGCTGAAACGTGAAACTGAAGAGCGCCTCGTCCTGTTCAGGCGGAGCGAGGAGGCCCTGTTCGCGGGTCAACACGTGCGCGTCCTTGACGAGGGTGACGCGCACCCGCTCGAGCGCCGGCTGGCCGGCCGAAAGCTGTAAAGCTGCCGCGGGGATGGCCAGCGTCACCTGGACCGGCCCGGCCACCCGGCCCGGCCGCAGCCCCAGTACGGCCGCAGGAGTGCACCCGGCAGCCCCGATCGCCGGCGTGATGACCGCCCCGGCAAGCAGCACCGCCGTCAGGGCTCGGCGCGGGATCGAAAGCATCCGGCATCGCCTCCGGCCCCTCGCGAAGCGGCCGGTCAGGGAGCGGGCTGCCGGAGTTCATTGTCACAAAAGGAGGGAGCCCGGGCAAGGTCACCCGCGCTCAACGCGCCGCGCAGGGGTGTCAGTCTGGCTTGCCATCCAGCCCCAACTCGCTCTTGATCCCCCGCATCGCGTCAATCACGGTCTGGATGTGCTCGTCGAGGGGGACGCCCAGTTCCTCGGCGCCCTGGAAGATCTCCTCACGGTTGACCCCGCGGGCGAAGGCCTTGTCCTTGAACTTCTTCTTCACCGAGTCGACGGTCACGTCGTCAAGGTCCTTGCTGGGGCGTACCAGCGCCACCGCCACGATGAAGCCGGTCAGCTCGTCGCACGCCCACAGCGCCCTGGCCATGGGCGTCGTGCGCGCCTGGCCGTGGTAGCTGTTGTGGCCGAGGATGGCCTCTACCACCTCGGACGGGTAGTGGCGCGCCTTCAGTTCCTCGACCGCCTTGAGCGGGTGCACCTCCAGCTGCGGGTAGCGCTCGTAGTCCATGTCGTGCAGGAGGCCCGCCAGGCCCCACAGCTCCTCGTCGCCCCCGAACCGGCGGGCGTAAGCCCGCATAGCCGCCTCCACCGCCAGCGCGTGCTTGAGGAGGTTGGGGTTTTGCGTCCACTCCTGCAGAAGCTGCCACGCCTCTTCGCGACTCGGTCGTCCGTCGGCGCCCGGCACGTCAAGACCCCCTTCGATGGCCCGTCCAGCCGTGCCGCTCAGTACGTGATGGACAGGCCGCCATCGACGAAAAGCGTCTGCCCGGTGACGTAGCTGCACGCCGGCGACGCAAAGAAGAGCACCGCCGCCGCCACCTCTTCGGGCAGGCCGGCGCGAGCCAGCGGGATGCGCCGTTCCCCCACGTAGAAGCGCCGGAACACCTCGGTCTCCAGGTCGCTTTCGCCGGAGGCCCGGGACATGGCCGTGTCGATGAAGCCCGGCGCGACCGCGTTGACCAGGATGCCGTAGGGCGCAAGCTCCACCGCGAGGCTGCGCGTCAGTTCGTCGATGGCGCTTTTGGCCACATTATAGGCCGATGACCAGCCGACGCCAAACGAGCCGTTCACCGAGGAGACGTTGACGATGCGCCCGCCGCGGCGGGCACGAGCCATGCGCCGCGCCACCGCCTGGGTGCAGTGGAACGCGCCGGCCAGATTGTCCTCGACCAGCCGGCGCCAGCGCTGGTAGGGGGTGGCCAGGAACTCGTGCGCCTCGAAGGCGCCCGCGTTGTTGACCAAGACGTCGATGGGGCCGAGGGAACGCCACGCCTGCTCGACGGCCGCCTCCACCTGCGCGGGCTCCCGGACGTCGGCCGGCAGCGCCAGCGCCCG
>JBFMCJ010000128.1 GCA_040754675.1 Bacillota bacterium | reverse complement strand
CGGAGAGACAAGTCCTATATTGGACAAAGGGTGACAAACCCCATGTCGGTAGCCATCATTACGACCTTCGCGGTGCTTAGCGTGATTGGCGTACCCCTTGCGGTGAGCATGGCGCTGGGGGCGGCGGCCGGTTTGTTCCTCTCCGGATCCTTCCCGCTTCACATCTTTTCGCAAACCATTTACACGGCGATGGACAACTTCCTGATGGTCGCCGTGCCGCTCTTTGTGCTTGCCGGCAAGCTGATGGAGCACGGGGGCATAGCCCGCCGCATCTTCGACTTTGCGGATCGGTGGACCGTACGACTCCGGGGCGGGCTCGGGCACGTGAATATCATCGCGAGCTTCATCTTCGGGGGTATTTCCGGATCGTCAGTCGCAGATGCCGCCAGCCTCGGGCGGATTGAGGTCGTAGAGATGACGCGGCGGGGCTACCCCATCGATTATAGCGCCGCGCTCTCCATGGCATCTTCAGCCCTGGCCACGGTCGTTCCACCAAGCATATTGATGGTGGTGGCCGGTGCGGCAGCGGGAGAGTCCATCGCCCGACTTCTGATCGCCGGCATTGGGCCGGGGCTACTCTTTTCAGGTCTCATGATGTTGGTGAACTACGCGTTTGCAAGAGCCTATGGCTACGGCTCCGTGGGCACATTTGACCTTCACAAGGCCCTCACCAGCACGCTGGACGCACTCCCCGCTCTTCTTGCGCCCGGTATCATCGTCGGGGGTATCGTTTTCGGGTACTACACGCCCACAGAAGCAGCGGCCATTGCAGTCTTGTACAGCGCGGTCGTGGGTATCCTCATTTACCGGGAATTGCCCCTCAAGGCTCTTCCCCGCATTCTCGTGGATTCGGCCAAGACCAGTGGAACCGTGCTCCTGATCGCCGCGACTGCCAAGACAGCCAGCTGGCTGTTTACGATGGACGGGGTGCCTCAGGGCGTCACAGGTCTCGTTATGAGCGTCGGCGCAAGCCAGACCCTGGTGCTGCTGGTGTTGGTGATGGCCCTGGTGCTTATCGGCATGTTCATGGACGCGATGGCCGCGCTGCTCATTCTCGTGCCGCTCCTCTATCCCATCGGTGTGGCCGTGGGCATCAACGGGGTCCATCTCGTAACGCTCATTGTCTCGTCGCTGGCTTTCGGCCTCATAACGCCTCCCGTAGGGGTGTGCCTTTACGCGATGGCTGCCGTATCGGGCCGGCCGATAGAGGTGATCGCAAAGGCAGGTCTTGCCTTTTATGCCGTGTTGTTCATCGGACTTCTGTTGATTGCGTATGTTCCGGCGATATCGCTTTTCCTTCCCGGTCTGGTGTTGCCATAGAAGTGCCGATGCCGGACCACAACACGGAATGTCGGGCTGGCGAGGGGGAGGTCTTTCGTGAGCAGCGAGCATTTTACGGGACTCATAGCCGGTGAGTGGACAATCGGACGGGCGCGCGATTCATTCGTCGTGCGAAATCCCGCCGACACTGCGGAAATCGTTGGGCGCTTTCCTCGGATGACGGAGGAGGACCTGGAGGCGGCACTGGATGCCGCTGAACGCGCTCTGGCAGAGTGGCGGCGTACAAACATCATGAAACGGTGCCAGGTTTTTCGCCGGACGGCCACCCTCATCCGGGAGAGGGCCGGTGAGATCGCCAGAGACATCACTCGGGAAATGGGTAAGACGGTCCGGGAGTCGACAGGTGAGGTGGCTCGCGCCGCGGACTTTTTCGACTACTACGCCAGCTACGAGCGGTGGCCCCTGTCCTACAACCTGGCAGACGCACGGGAAGGGGCCTATGTCAGCGTGGTCCGCGAGCCGATCGGCGTCGTGGTGGCCGTTACCCCGTGGAACGATCCGTTCCTCACGCCGGCTCGAAAGCTTGCTCCGGCACTCGTCACGGGGAATACGGTTATTCTGAAGCCCTCATCGTTGAGCCCACTTTCGGGATGGCATCTGGTGAGGTGTCTTCACGACGCGGGCCTTCCAAAGGGTGTCGTCAACCTAGTGACGGGACCCGGCTCGCTGGTATCCAAGGTAGCAGCCGTGCATTCGGCGGTCAAAGGCATCACCTTCACCGGGTCAACAGAGGTCGGGATGCAGCTTCAGCGAGACGCCGCCCCCCGCGGTATACGCGTGCAAACGGAGATGGGCGGCAAAAACGCGGCGGTCATATTGCGCGACGCCAATCTGGACTTGGCACTCGAAGCGGTTGTGCAGGGAGCCTTCGGTCAGGCCGGTCAGCGCTGTACAGCGACGAGCCGTGTTATCGTAGAGTCTCCTGTGTTTGATGAGTTCCTTAGCCGGTTAAAGAGGCGAGTCAACGCCATTACAGTGGGCCCTGGCCTTGATGCCTCCGTGGACATGGGGCCCGTCGTGGACGAAACCCAGTTGAAGACAGTGATGGAGGCCATCGATACAGCCGCGAAGGATGGCGCACGGCTCCTCACGGGTGGCCACAGGTTAACGGAAGCGCCGTACGCCCGGGGGTATTTCGTTGAGCCCACCGTTTTCTACGGCGTGCACCCTGAGATACGCCTGGCACAGGAAGAAGTGTTCGGGCCTGTGTTGGCCGTCATGGAGGCCCACTCGGTCGAGGAAGCCATCGAGCTCGTAAACCGGACGCGCTACGGCCTGTCCGCGGCGGTCTTCACCCGGGACATGGAGCATGCCTACCGGTTCGCATCAGAGGTGGAGATTGGCTGTGTTGGGGTCAATCTTCCCACCAACGGTTGGGATGCCCACGTCCCATTCGGAGGGTTCAGGGAGTCGGGATCTCCGTACAAGGAACAGGGCTTTGAAGCCCTGCACTTCTACACGAGGGTCAAGAGCGTTGCCATACGGGCCGCTGGGATCTGATCTGCTACCTGGACGGAGGGATCGGGATAAAGTGACACCGCACCCGGAGGAGGTCTAGCATGCATCTGGGAAAGCGAGTGCGGTTGCGCCGCCTGTTGAACGCGTCCTCAGGGCGGCTTCTAACGATCACAGTCGATCACGGAATTGCTCGGGGCGTCCTACCGGGCCTCATTGATGTTCAGCGTGCCATTGATGAGATCGTCTGGGGCGTGCCCGACGCGATGACTATGCACAAGGGGATCGCAGAACGCTGTTTTGAGCCCCATGCCGGCAAAGTGCCGTTGATCATCAAATGCACCTCATTCTCTCCTTATCACAAGACGCTAGATGTGTGGGTCACCGACGTTGAAGAGGCAATCCGGTTGGGGGCAGATGCGATCTCGATGGGTGTCATCGTAGGCGGGGAGCACCAGCCGAAAATGTTGGAGAACCTCGGGCGGCTCGTCAAGGAGGCGGAATCGCTCGGGCTACCTGTCGTGACGCACATCTATCCCCGGGGCGAATACGTCGAGGACCAGTATCACTTCGAAAACGTTCGGTACGCGGTACGAGTCGGTGCCGAACTCGGCGTCGACGTCATCAAGACCCATTATACCGGGTCCCCTGACACCTTTGCGAAGGTGGTGGAGGCGGTACCCGTTCCCGTGGTGCTGGCTGGCGGGGAAGGTGGTAAGGCTCTCGAGGACTACCTGCGTATGACGAGGGACGCCCTGGATGCCGGAGCGGCAGGGGTGGCCTACGGACGGTTCGTGTGGCAAAACGAGGAGCCCGGGGCTGTGGTCCGAGCCTTACGGGCCATTATTCACGAGAATCGCACGGTGGAAGAGGCGCTCGAGGTCTACCGCGAAGCCATGGCTGAGCGTCGCCACCAGCGATCTCACTGAGCCCGGGTAGAAAGGGTTAGCACTTCATGCTGGCCGCTGTATTCAGGGGCCCTGACAAGCTGGGGGTGGAGGAGTGGCCGGTGCCCCAAGTTGGCGCCGCTGATGTCCTCGTTCGCGTCGAGGCTTGCTCGGTGTGCGGCACGGACATCCGCATCTGGAGGGGCAAGAAAACGCTCGGGGTAAGGATTCCCTCCCTCTTGGGCCACGAGGTGAGCGGAATCATCGTTGAAGTGGGTGCAGAGGCCGCTGCCTCGGGGTGGCGCGAGGGCGAACGGGTCGCCATCGCACCGGTGGTATCGTGCGGTACGTGCCACGCCTGCCGACTTGGGATCGAGAACGCTTGCGAAAACCGCCAGGCCCTTGGGTACGAGTTTGATGGGGGCTTTGCGGAGTACGTGCGAGTACCCGCCGTGGCCGTCCGGCGGGGCAACCTCTTTCGCGTGCCGGAGACCCTATCGAGTGAGCTGGCAGCTCTTGCCGAGCCTCTTGCTTGCTGCATCAATGGACAGGAGCAAGCTGGGGTCCGGATGGGCGACCTTGTGGTGGTATTTGGAGCCGGGCCCATCGGGCTCATGCACCTGCAGCTGGCACGAACGGCTGGTGCCAGACGGGTCATCGCCGTCGAACCGGTTGCCGAGCGAAGGGCCGTAGCCCAGAGGTTGGGTGCGGACCCCGTGGTCGATCCCGCGACCGAAGATCCCACGACCGTGGTGAAGGAACTGTCGGGCGGCATCGGTGCCGACGTGGTCATTCTAGCCGTCGGGGCACCCAGCCTAGTGAACCAGGCCCTTCGGTTGGCCCGCAGAGGCGGGTCCGTCAACCTGTTTGCAGGGTTTTCCGGGGGCGATCGAGCGGAGATCGATCCAAACACGATTCACTACCGTCAGCTTCGCGTCACTGGGGCCACTTCTTCGACGCGCCTTCAGTTCCAAAAGGCGCTCGATCTCATGTCAGCAGCCAGGGTCGACCTTGATCCACTTATCACGCACCGTTTCCCTTTGAGGGAAACAGTTCGTGCATTCGAGACGGCCGAGCGCTATGGGGGGTTGAAGGTGGTCGTCCGGCCGGATGGGTAACACTCAGCCTGTGCTTGCCGGAATCGATGTGGGCGCCAGCAGCATTAAGGCTGTGCTGGTAGACGCCGAGACCGGGAGCGTTCTCGGTACGGGACGCAGCCCGGTAACCGTTCAGTCGCCTCGTCCCGGTTGGGCTGAGATGGACGCGGAGACGTGGTTGCTGGACGCCGGGAAAGCCCTGCAAGAGGCCGCCGCACGAGCCAACATCCCCCTTCGCAGCGTGGCCTCCATAGGCCTGAGCGGAATGTGTCCGGCTTTCGTACCGCTGGGGCGTGACGGCCGAGCGTTACGGAGGGCGATACTCTTTTTCGACCGGCGGAGCCTCGACCTGGCCGAGCGCATTCGACGTGACATCGGCGAAGGTCGCTTCTTTGCTGTTACCGGCAATCGCGTCGCGGCGGGCACCATCTCCGTAACGAGCATGCTGTGGGTGCAGGCGCATGAGCAGGAGGTCTGGAAGAACGCGCGATACCTCGCTCATGCCAATACCTACCTCGGAAGACAGCTTACCGGGCGTGTGGCAATGGACTGGACCAACGCCTCTCTCACCGGGCTCTTTGAGACGGCGGGAAAGGGCCGATGGTCCGAAGCACTGGCGAGCGAACTCGGGATCGACCCGGCCCTCCTGCCAGAGGTTGTGGCGCCTTCCACGTTACTTGGAGGCCTCGGCAAGGAGGCAGCGGCTGCCACAGGGTTGCCGACAGGGATTCCCGTCGCGATAGGAGCCGCTGATACAGCTGCGAGCGCGCTAGCAGTTGGTGTACTGGAACCGGGACAGGTGTTTGAGTCGTCCGGAACGTCCCTGGTAATCACAACCTGCATAGGCAAGCCAGAATTCGATCCCAGATTCTTGAATCGCTGTCATGTCGCAACGGGTCGCTGGCTTGCCCATGGGGCGATGTCGGCGGGCGGGGCCTCCCTGCGCTGGTTCCACGACGAAGTGGTTACCGGGGCCGTTGCCCTCGGTCGAGGGACGAGAGCGGGTGATAACAGCGCCGTTTCACAGCCGTTCGTGGCGGATCCCGCTCGTAGCGCTGTGGGCAATCAGTTGTGGTATGACCTCATGGAGAGGGAGGCTTGCAAGGCCCCGCCTGGCGCAGGGGGTTTGATTTTCCTGCCCTATCTGTCCGGCGAGCGCTCCCCCATATGGGATCCGTTGGCGCGCGGAGCGTTTATCGGCATTTCTTTAGCAACTCGCCTTCGTCACCTGATCCGGGCCGTCATGGAGGGCGTCGCATACGCGGAACGGCAGATCCTTGAGCTTGCGGAGGCGGTGCTCGGGGCCGAGGCCGAGCAGCTGCTCAGTGTAGGCGGCGCGTCGCACAGTAAGACGTGGACCCAGATCAAGGCGGACGTGCTGCAACTTCCTATTCTCGTCTCCCACGTTGCGGAGTCCGCCGCTACGGGGGCGGCGCTCCTGGGCGGAGTGGCCGCGGGGGTCTACGCAGGGGAAAATGAGGCAGCTTGGGTCGCCAGACAATCCCTGGAGGTGACCTCGGTCACGCCCAACCCATCGCTTCGGCCCGTCTATGACGGTCTGTATGAGACCTTTAGCCGCTTGTACCCGGCCCTCAGGGAAGAGTTTGCCGCCCTACAGCCTTACGCGTGTTGACCTGTGTGTCCGGGCCAGCCTTAGGGACGCAAACGAAGCCTCAAACAGTCGCTCCCTGATCTTTGACACCTATCTTGGCGAGTTGCCCCAATGATAGGGCTTGGGCAGGACGCGCCAAGGGCGTAGCACTACGCGGCCCGGTTCGACGACAGCTCTTCGATCCGGTTGGGCGGGGGTACACGGAGCAGGTGGAAGACTGTCGCGGCCGTGCCGAGCAGCTCCGTGCGCAGGCGGTAGGACACGGTGTCGCCCAGCTTGTGGCGCAAATGCGACTCCAGCACAAACGCCAGGAAGCAGACCGCCACATGGCCCCGCACGTGTTCGCCGGTCCAGACCCGCCATCTGCGGGCGGGAAGGGCATCAGAGCGCAGGGGGAGGGGTGCGCCGAAAGTTGACCTTGGGCCGTTTGAGCCCGCGGTGGGTGTGCGGTAGCCCCCTCCTGCGGATCGCCCGCATGGGCCCGGCAAGGCCGGGAAGCCTGCACAAGTAGATGCGGCTCTGGCGGCCTTGTGGAAGACGGCCTGCGCGCGCCTGTCTGGCAAGATAGTTGTGATGAATGTCAACTATCTGAAAAAGACCCTCAAGCGCCAGAGGCGACTCCGCACGTCCAACTGACAGCGCTCCCTGAAGACCCCCGTGGTGCAGGCCAGCTTCGGTGCGTCCCGGGAGGGGCCAGGTTGCTTGCACCGGTTGCAGGAATCTGCGCGGATCCACCGAATGCAGTCCACAACAAATAGAATGTGATGTATACACAAGCCTCTCCTCGGGGAGGAGTGCCGTGTCGCCCGTCCTGCCAAGAGTCAAGCCGGTGTCCGCGAGCCGGGCCGTCTACGACGCCCTGGTTGCCGCCATCCTTGACGGCCGCCTGAAGCCGGGGACCCGCCTGCGGGAAGCTTCTCTCGCAAGCGAGCTGGGAGTGAGCAGCACCCCTCTGCGCGAGGCTCTTCAGATGCTGGTGCACGACGGTCTGGCGGAGCACCTGCCTGGCCGGGGCGTCCGGGTGGTGACGCTGTCCGCCGGGGACGTGGAGGAGATCTATGACCTGCGCGCCGTTCTGGAGGGCCTGGCGGTGCAGCTGTGCGCGCGCAAGGCCACCGGCCGGGACCTGCAGCGCCTCGAGGAAGTTCACGCGCAGAGCCTGGAGTTGGTGAAAGGGGGGAACCTGGCCGAGTACCGCCGGTGTAACCTGGCGCTCCACTCGCTGTTCGTGGAAATCGCCGGCAGCCGCCGCCTCAGCCACGCGATGGCAGCCATCCGCCTGCAGACCGAGTTCCTCACGTCGATTACAGTGCAATTCCCGGGCAGGCCCGAACGCGCCGTGCAGGAACACCGGAGGATCATCGACGCCGTTCGCCGCGGCGATGGGGCGGAGGCCGAACGGGTGGCGCGCGGGCACATCGAGCGGGCGAAAGAGGAGCTGCTGGCCAAACTCGGGGCAAGTGACCAAGACCTCGGGACGGGAGGAGAAGTCTCGTGAAGGCACTGAGGCCCTATCTGGTACCTGCCATCGTCGCGCTTATCGTGGCCGCGGCGGGCGGAGTCGCGTCCGCCGAGTGGCCCAACGACCGCCCGATCACCATGATCGTGGCCTATTCGCCGGGCGGGGCGACGGACATCGCCGCGCGCCTGCTTGCCCCCTATATCGAGAAGTACCTGGGTCAGTCCATCATCATCCTCAACCGGCCCGGCGCGGGGGGCGAGGTGGGCTTCACCGCCCTTGCGACCGCCGCCCCGGATGGGTACACCGTCGGCTTCATCAACACCCCTAATGTGGTCACCATCCCCATCGAACGCCGGACCCGCTACACGCTGGAGTCGTTCATCCCCGTGGCCAACGTCATGGACGACCCGGATGCGTTTCTCGTGCGGGCGGACAGCCCGTTCCGGACGCTGCAAGAGCTGGTGGAGTACGCAAAGAAGAATCCCGGGACCGTCTCTTACGGCACGTCGGGCATCGGATCGGATGACCACATCGCCACGGAGATGTTCGCAAGGGCGGCCGGGCTGAAGCTCCGCCACATCCCGTTCGACGGCGCGGCTCCCAACCGGACGGCGCTGCTCGGCGGCCACATCACGCTCGGGGTGTTCAACATCAGCGAGGCCAAGGAGTACGTCGAAAACGGCCAGCTCCGCATCCTGGGCCAGATGGCCGAAGGGCGCACGGAACTGTTCCCCAACACCCCCACCTTCCGGGAACAGGGCTACAACATTGTGACGGGCTCCCAGCGCGGCATAGCCATGCCGGCCGGCACCCCTGGCTGGGTCGTGGAACGCTTCGCCCAGGCCGCCGCGAAGGCCGTCAACGACCCCGAATTCCGCGAGAAGGCGGCCAAGGCGTACCTGCCGCTTCGCTACCTCGGGCCGAACGACTACCGCGCGTTCCTGCGCGAGCTCCGGGACAGCTACCAGGAACTCTGGAACGCCTCGCCGTGGGTTGAGAAACGCTAGGGCGGGCGCTTTAAGCGTACCGCAGCAGGCGCCGGGTGGAGCTTCGGAGCCGGACTCCGGGCTCCACCCGCGGGGCTCGACCCGACGGAGGGGTGGTGATGGCGTTGAGCCAGGCCGTTGAGGATATCGGGCTTTCCGTGGCACTCATCGCAGGTTCGGCGGCGGTGTTTCGATGGACGGGTGAGCTGCCCGAGGACTCGGCGTTTTTCCCGCGCCTTGTGGCCTTCTTCATCGCAGCGCTGTCCGTGGTGCTGCTCGCGAGCAGTCTGGCCCGAATGGTGCCGGCCCGAAGGCTCGGGGAGCGCGCCGGGACGCCCGGGAGGCGCAAGGAGGGCGGCTCCGGCGGCGCTGGTGCCGAACAGGCCCTGCCCGTC
>JBFMCJ010000127.1 GCA_040754675.1 Bacillota bacterium | reverse complement strand
CGGGCCTTTTTCGTCCACCGCGGAACTGGCCGCGCACGTCCGGGCGCGGCTTGATTGCGCCGAGCGGCCCATCCTGCGCGTGATCGCCCGGGGCGTTTTGGGTTTCACCTTCGACCCCGAGGCTCTTGTGCGGGAGCTGGGCCCGGCGTGTTTCTTCGTGGACGTGGTGGACGAGACCGAAGGGCTTGATCCGCGACGCCTGGAGGATCTGACCCGTGAGCCGACCGTGCGGGGTCTTTTGGCCAGCCGAGCCCTTCGCGAGATCGAGCAGGCTCCCGACGACCAACGCCGCTCGCTTTTCACAAGAGCGCTGCGGCTTGCCATGTCGGCGCTGGAGGGGAGGCAGCCCTGAAAAGGGGGCAGCTTCTGCCATGACGCTCACCTTGCGGGCCCTGCGGCTACGGGGCTTTGGCCGGTTCGGCGACGTGCGAGCGGAGTTTTCGCCGGGCCTCAACGTGCTGGTGCGCCCCAACGAGTGGGGCAAGTCCACACTCTTGTTCGGGGTCGAGGCGGCCCTGTTCGGGCTGTACTCGCACAAGGCGCCGGGCCGCCCCACCGCGCGCTGGGCAAAAAGCCGCGAGCGTTTCCGTAACTGGTATTCGCCGCCGGCGTTCGACGCCGTGCTGGTCTTTGAACTGGACGGGAGGCTGTACCAGCTTTACCGGGACTTCGATGGCTTTCGCGTGATGCTGCGATCCCGCGAGGGCCGGTCGGTTCCGCCCGACGCGCTGGAGCCGCCGGCCCCGCCCCGCTCCCGGCGGGCGAGCGCCGGGTGGGTGCAGCTGTTCAACGGACTGCACAACCCCGGTGGGGACAAGACATCGGCGCCCTTCGAGGGGCTCCTGCTCAAGCTCGTGGGCATCAGCACCTCGTCGCTGTTCGAGCAGATCTTCTGCGTCACGCAGCGCCTGCCCGAGACCGACCAGCTTGACGGCGAGGTGCAGGCGCTGATCACCGGCGCCGGGACGGCGGGCCTGGAGGGGGCGCGCCAGTGGCTCGCCTCCCGGGCCAAAGCGCTCACCATGCGAACCGGCGAGCTGGGCCTCACCCCGGGTAACGGGCAGAAGCCGCAACGGGCAGAGCTGATCGCCGGCCGCCTCCAGTCGCTCAAGCAGAAGGTGGCGGCGGAGGTGGAACGGCTCGACCGGGCCCACCAGATCAAGCAGGCCCTGGCTGAGGCAGAGGCGTCCACCCGGCGGGCGCAGGAGGAACACGACCGGACCCAGCGCCTGGTCCAGGCGTGGCGCGCCTGGATCCTGGCCTACCAGCGCCGGCGCCAGCTGCTGGCCCGCGCCGCCGAACTCGAGACCGCCATCCGGCGTGCTCGGGGCCTCGGCGACAGGGCGGCGGAGCTTGTCCGGCAGATTAACGCCGAGTGGGCGGAACTGAGCGACCTTCCGGAGGACGCCTCGCTTGTCCTGGAACGGCTCGCTTCTTTCCGAGGCAGCCTCGCGCAGGCCCGGGCCAGGGTGGAGGCGATCGGGCAGGCGCTGGCGAGGCTCGAAACCGACCGGGCGGAACTTCTCCGGCGCATGCAGCAGGAGTACGGCGAATGGTGGCAGCGTGAGGACCTCGCCGAAATCCCGGCTCGCCACGAGCAACTGGCGAGGCGCGCCGCCGAACTGGCCGAGCTGGAGGCGCACCTCGAGCATCTGCGCCGCGAACAGGACGAGCTGCGCGAGCGCCTCCGGCAACTGCCCGACTGGTCGCCGTGGCTTCCTGCTCCCGCCGCCGAGGTGGCCCACATGCGCGAGCAGGCGGAGCGCCTGGCGGCAGCCTGGGATGAACTCCAGCAAGTACGCCGCCGGATCCAGGAGACGGAGGAACTTCTGCGGCGGCGCTTCGACGTGCTCGAAGCGTTGGACGAGCCAACGCGTGAACTCGTGAGAAGCTACGACGCCACGCTCCGCACCCTCCGGCTGGCCCGGGAACGCACGGCCGCGAAGCTCGAGTCGTCCCGCCAGCGCTTGGCGGCCCTGGAGAAGGCACAGGCCGAGTTGTCGCAGGATTGGGCCGACGTCATGGAATGGCAAAGGCGGTGGGGCCTGGCCTCTCCCGCCGAAGTGGCTGACCGCCTCCGGGTACGGTTTGACCAGGTGCGCCGGCGCGGGGAGCTTTCGCGAAGGCAGCAGGAGCTTGCGAAGAAGCTCTCTGCGGTCCGGCGCAGGAGGCGCCGCCAGGCGTGGGCGGCGGCCGGCGCCCTGGCGCTGGTCGCAGCGGCTGCCGTATGGGGCGGGGCGGGGCGCTTTCCCGAGACCCCTGCACTGCCGCCGCCCGAGCTCTCCGGTGTGGCGGCGGCGGTTGGCCTGGCAGGCGCGGCGGCTTCCGCTGCCTTTCTGTGGTTGAGGCGGCGCGGGCTCGTGCCCCTGCAGGCGCTGGGCGTGGAGCTTCAGTCGGCGAGGGCCGAAGCCGAGCGGCTGGCGCAGGACCTCGCCGCCGACCATCTCCCCGACGACGAGGGGCGGCTGGCGGCGATGGCCGAGCGGGCGGCTGCCTGCGGCCGGGAATGGCGGCGCCTCTCGGCCGAAGCGGAGGAACTCAGGCGTTTTGGCATCACGCCCCAGGCGTTGGCCGACCTGGAGCGTGAAGCCGCCGCATCGGAAGAGGGGCTTGCGTCTTTCCTGGCCAGGACGGCCCGTGTGCGGGAGCGGTTTGGGGAGAGCGGCGTGGCGGCGGCCTGGACGGAGTGGAACGATGCAAGGGCGCGCCTGGCCCACCTCCGCGAGGCCCGGGACCGCCTGGCAGCCGGCCCGCTCAGGGGCCACGAGGCGCTGCGGGAGTGGCTCTTGACGGCGGCGCAGGCGGCGGGGCTTGCTCTCACGGTGCAGGACGTCTCGGCGCCGGAATCGCTGGCCGCCTGGCTCAAGGAGGTCCCGGCCGGCTTCTGGGAGAAGGCTGGGCATTGCGCGTCCGAATGGAGCCGCATCCGGGACCGCCTCGCCGCCATCGAGGTGGAACAGAAGGCAGCGGCCCGGGCCGATCCCCTTCACGAGGAGATCGAGCGCCTGCGCCGGGAGGTCTTGCCCTTCGACGAGAAGGCCACCCCGGAACTGGTGGCCCGCCAGGTGCAGGCGTGCCTGGAGGCCAGGGCCGAACTCGAGCGCATGGCCCTGCATTCGGCCTCGCTGCATGAAGAAGGGGAGCGCCTCACGGCCCAGATTCAGGCCGCCGAGGCGGAGTTGCGCGCCCTGGAGGGCCGCCTTGCGCCGCTTCTGGTGAGGGCAGGCGGCGACCTCTCTGCCGCCCGCCAGCTCCTGGACGCGAGGGCGAGACAGGAAGCCCAACTCCGTGATCTGCAGCGGGAGCTCGCCGGACTCCTCTCCGGGCATGAGGTGGACTCGGTGGCCGCCCTCGAGGCGCGCCGCCTTTCCCTCGACCAGCAGGTGCGGGCCGAGACCGAGGCCATGGAGCGTCTCCGCCTGGCCTTTCCCGCTCTGCCGACGCCGGAGGACGACCGGCGTGCAGCCGAGCTTCAGCAGGAGTTCGATGCATATGAAGCCCGTGAAAGGGAGCTTCGCCAGCAGGTAGCCGCCGCCCAGGAGGAACAGGTCCGCTTGAGCCGCACGCTCGCCTCGCTGGAAGGGGCCGCGGCGGTCAACGTGGCGCAGGCCGAGCTCGAAATCATGGAACTGGAGAGGGAGCAGGCCCGCGTCGAGCAGGAGATCCAGGCCCTGGCCCTGGCTTTCCGGTGGCTCAATGACGCGGCGGCCGGGTTCCAGGCGGAGTTTCGCGAACAGCTGGAGCGGGAGGCGAGTGCGTACTTCTCCCGGTTCACCGGAGTCGAAGGCCGGCGGGTCATCGTGGACGATGCCTTTCGCTTGAAGGTGGCCGAGCCGGATGGGCAGGAGGTGGTGCCGGCCGTGCTGAGTCAGGGGGCGAGGGATCAGCTCTACCTCGCGCTGCGCTTTGCCATGGCGGCCATGGTGCATCACCGGATGCGGCTGCCGTTCATCATGGACGATCCGTTCCTCAACTGCGACGCCGGGCGATTGCGCTCGATCCGCCAGGCCCTGGAGCAGGTGGCCGGGCAGCAGCAGGTGCTGGTCTTGAGCCATCGAGAGGAACTGTCCGATTGGGGGGCGGAAGTATCCGTCGAGGAACGGTGAGCCGCCCGCTGCCCGGGCCGCCCTGCGCCTGAACGCGCTGGTGCGCCGGGCTGCCCGGCCCGTTGCGGGGCGCGAACGGGACTTCACCCTGTACTGGGTCGGCACGTTCTGGCTCATGGGGGCCTGGGGCTGGACGATGCCGCTTCTGGGGGTCTACCTGTACGAGGTGGGCCTGGGCCTCGGGGCGATCGGCGTGACCCAGGCGGTAGCCGGACTCCTTACGTTCCTGTCGCAGGCCCCGCTGGGCCACCTTTCCGACCGGGTCGGGAGCCGCAAGCGCTTCCTGGTGGCAGCGGTGGCCGCCGCCGTGCCGCTTCACGCACTGATCCCGTTCACCTCGAGCGCCGTCCTGCTGACGGCTCTGATGTCGGCGGCAGGCGTCGCCACCTCGGCCTACGTCACCATGCTGTACGCGTCGGTGAGCAGCCTGGCGCGGCCCGACCGGCAGGGCCGGACGTTCAGCGCCTACCGCATCAGCGGGTCGTTGGGCTGGGCGGTCACGACCGTCTCGCTTGCCTGGGTTCTTGGCGGCTGGGGGGTTAGGGGCGCGTTCCTGCTCTCGGCAGGCGTTCATGCGCTGGTGGCCTGGACGCTGTGGAGGTGGCTCCCGGAGCCCCCGCTGGTTCGCCCTGAGCAGACGCCCGCACCGGCCAGGGCGGTGCCCGCGAGACCGGCTTCCCTGCCCGGGCCACGGGTGGTGCTGGGCATGCGGGACGTGGCGCTGTTCCTGTTCGCCATGGCGTTTTTCACGTTCTCGATGGCGGCCGGGGCGATTTACCTTCCCATCTTCGTGCGCATCGACCTGGGGGCCGGCGACGCCCTGTTTGGGACGCTGATGGCGGTGCCGGCCATGTTCGAGGTGCCTTTCATGCTGTGGTTGGGGCGGGCGGGCGACCGGTGGGGCGTTCGGACGCTGTTGCTGGCAGGGGCCGCAGCAGCCGTCGTGCGGTGGGGAGCGCTGTCCCTCGTGAGCCGCCCTGCCCACCTCTACCCGCTTCAGGTGCTGCAGTCGTTTGCGTTCTCGTCCGCCGAGATCCTGGGCGTGAGCTACTTGTCGACCCGTCTCGAGGCCGCCATCCGTGGCACTGCCATGGGGCTTCTGGTGTCGTTCCAGGCGCTGGGGCGCGTGACCGCGCCCCTCGTCGGCGGAGCGCTGGGCGAGCGAGCCGGCGTCGAGGCCATCTTCCTGATGGCATCCGCCGCTGCCGGCGCGGGCGGGGTGCTGCTCGCCCTGAGCGGATCGCGTCGCCTCAGGCCCTGTGCTGCGGCTTCTCCGAGGCCGTGAGTTCGGCTTTTTTCTTCAAGAAGTCCAGCACGACGGGGTCGATGAAGTCGCCGGATGGGTGCTCGCGCTCCTCGAAGTTCTCGGTGCCGTGGAAGCGGCGCAACGCTTCCCGGGTTGTTTCGTCGAGCCGGCCAGTCGGGGCGGCGAGATACCCCAGCCTCACCAGCGCCTGCTGGGCCTCGCCCAGCACGGCGCCTTCCAGGCGCATCCAGCTCGGGTTCGGGTCCTTCTCGAAGTAGAGCCGGAACAGTCCGACCAGCCGCTCCAGCTCGGCCACCGGGTCCGGGTGGTCGTCCACGCGCAGGTCCATGTAACGGTCGTTGAAGCCCCCGTAGCCGCCCCGCTCCCGTACCACGAGGATGGCGGCGGACTGCCGGCCCCGCCGGTCTCCGCCCGCCTCCTGCCCGGCCCCGAGCGCGGCCAGCATCCGAGCCGCCAGGTCCCCCGTGGAGGCCTGAAACCGTTCCGCCATGGCTTCGACCACGCGGGGCCCCGCCAGGATGTTGCCCTGGCAGCAAAAGTTCGGCCCGGTGACGTGTCCCGCCCACTCCATGCACTGCGGCCCCGTGTAGGCGAACGCGTGGCCCCTGGCGTCCACGATCCCGAACTGCCGGTGATCCCGCTCCTCGTCGCCCGCGATCAGGCGCCGCGCCACCTCCTCCACGCTGAGGCCCCGTGCCAGCAGTTCCAGGCCGACCGGGCCGTAGCTCGTATTGGCCCGCGCCTGGGTGGCCACGGCGCCCACTCCCGCCCGCGCCCAGGGGACGGCCGACCCGACCGCCAGGAACTTGGACGCCACCGCCACCCCCAGGCTGCCCGTCAACGGCTCGAACGCCACGATGGAAAACGTTGAGACCGGCCGATGTCTTCCCATGGCCTTGCACGCCCCTCCACTCCGGAGGCCTGTACCCTCTCCTTCTCGGCGCTACCTTCCAGGGGATGCGGGCGGCTCCCTGCACGGCGGCACAGAGGAGCCGGCGCAGGACTGGCGAAACGCCCGCGGTGCGACGCCAGCGAACGGTTGGGTGGTGCGGGGAGATGGGTTTGTACCTGGATTCGGCGGTGGCGGGCGAGGTCGAGGAACTGGCCAGGCTCCCGGTGCTGTTCGGCGTGACGACCAACCCCACGCTGGTGTGCGCGGCGTTGGGCCTGGCGCCCGGCGGCAGCCACGTGGCGGCCGGGGATGCAGACGAGCTTCCCTGGGAGACACCTTCGGAGCGTGAGCTCGACCTTTACCGCTCGCTGCTCCGCCGCCTCGGGCCGGATCGGCCCCTCTTCGTTCAGGTGCCTTCGGTGCCCGCCGAACGCATGGCGGCGGCAGCACGGCGGCGGGCCGTGGTGGGTGCCGCCCGGGTGATCTTCAAGTTGCCGGCCACCTGGGACGGGATCCGGGCGGCCACGCTGCTCAAGGAGCAGGGGTACCGCGTGGCGCTGACGGCCGTCTACACCCCTGAGCAGGCGTACGCGGGCGCGCTTGCCGGTGTCGACTTCGTCATCCCGTACGTCGGACGCATTCGGGCTGCCGGCGCCGACTTCAGGCAGGCCCTCGAACAGATGGCCGGGCTCATCCGGAAAGGCGGCTCCCCGACGCGCCTTCTGGCGGCCAGCGTCAAGTCGCCGGAGGATGCCCGGTGGAGCCTGCTTTCGGGGGCCGACGACGTGTCGGTGCCGTTCGCAGTGTTTCAAGCCTTGATCGCACACCCGAGCACCGAGGAGGCGCTGCGCGCGTTCGACGCGAGCTGGGCGGCGCTGTCGAGCGGATGAGGAAAGAGCCCCCCGCTGCCGGAGAGCCCGGCGTCATGCCCCGAGATGCCGCCAGACCGCCGGGTCCTCCTGGCCCAGGCGCCAAAACGCGCAGCCGGCGAGCCCGTACTCACGCACCAGGCCGAGTTTACCGGCCAGGCTCTCGGCGTCGTCGTAGTGAACGACCACCAGCCGCCCGTCCGGCCGGTTGAAAGCAGCCCAGGGCGAGCCTTCAACGGCCCGGCGCTCCCGGAGAGTCGCCTGCGCGGCCTCTTGTTTGGCCTGCGCAAAGCTCAGGCCGGCTGCTGCCTCGAAGCCCGCGTCCCTGGCCGAGCGCGGCATCCGGTAAGCCAGTGGCTCGGGGGGCTGCCACGATGCGAGCGGCATCGGTCCGATCGACACCCAGCGGCGGCCGTAGAACGGAAGCCCCAGCACCACCTTCGACGCCGGTACCTTCTCCAGGGTGTAATCCAGAACCCTTCGCAGCCACCAGACCGGCCCGACGGGCCCGGGTTCCGAGAGGCGGGAGTGGAAGTCGTAGCCCATCAGGACGAGCTGGTCCACCGCCTCCCCCAGGGCCGCGTAGTCATACGGCTCTGCCCACGATGCCACCCAGCCGGCACGACTCGGGTCGGCCGGTTGCCGGAGCGCCTCCACCGGATGCGGTTCCTCGGTCTGGCAGACCACGTCCACGGACAGGCGCATCCCCAGCTCGTGAAGGCGTTCGGCAAGGGCATGCACGAACTCGGTGTAATGGTGACGCCACGCACCGAAGGGGCCCTCGAAGTCGAGGTTGATACCGGCTGCCTTCTGGCTTTCGGCGAAGCGCACCAGGGCGTCAATGCCCTTGCGGCGGCGGGAGGGGTCTTCCAGGATGGCCGCTGCCACCTCTGCCTTGAAGCCCTCGTTGACCACGAGGGGAACCACGGCGGCTCCCCGCTCCCGTGCGGCCTCGAGCACCTCGGGCTGAGGCGCCGCGTGGAGCTGGGCGCTTGCGTCCAGGCGCAGCCACGTAGGGCTGACGTGCGTGATGGCACTTGCGTGCTCCACGAAGGAGCGCAGGCTTGCCTCATCGTCCGGTACGAGCCATGCCAGCACGACCACGGTGTACGCCCTCCCCTCCCCGTAGGGATTCGGCCCACGAAATCACGGCCCTGCCTGGGGGCGTCCCCGGTGGGTGGCAGATGTGTTAGACTGCGAGTAGTAACGCTACTCACTTGCTATCGCGATACCGTTACAGGGAGAGTGGGGCCGTGGGGCTTCAGATCGAGGAACGAAAGCGTCCTGCCGCACCTTTCCGCCTTGCGCTCGCCGTCGCCATCCTGTCCCTGGCCGTCGTGGTATTTGGAGTCGTGGTCCGCGTAAGCGGTTCCGGACTGGGCTGCCCCGACTGGCCGCTCTGCTACGGGAGCGTCGTACCGCCCGCCGTGGGGGCCGCGATCATTGAGTTCACCCACCGGCTGGTGGCGGGCCTGTTCATGGCGGGGGTCTACTGGCTGGCCATCGTAGCCTGGCGCGGCCGTGCAGCCGCGCCGGCGGCGTCGTGGGAGGGACAGGCCCGGCGGGCACTGGCCGTCATCTCCCTGAGCGCCGCCGTGGTGGTAACGTTCCAGGCCGTGCTGGGCGGGCTCAACGTGCTGACGGAGCTTTCGCCCGGCGTGGGCGGGGCCCACGTGGTCACGGCCACGATCGTCGTGGCGCTGCAGGCCTCGGCGCTGGTCCTCGCCCGATCGGCGGGGGCGCTTCCGCCGCCGTTGCAGGCACAGGCCGGGCGCACCGGCACCTGGCGGCTTGCGCTGTGGACCTCCGTGGCGGCCTTGGTGGTGGCGGGTTTGGGCGGCTACGTGAGGGCCACCGGGGCGTCGCTTGCGTGCACCGACTGGCCGCTTTGCGGCGGCAGCCTCCTGCCCAGAGAGGGCTGGCCGTTCGTGCTGCAGTGGAGCCACCGGGCCGCCGCGGCCGTCCTGGGTGTCCTGGTGCTGGCCGGCGCCGTGCGGGCCGGGGGCGTGTGGTGGCTGGCGGCGGCTCTCTACGCCACCCAGGTGGGGTTGGGTGCGCTGAACGTGGTGTGGATGGTTCCCGCCTGACTTCAGGTGCTGCACTTGGCCACAGCCGAACTCCTGGTAGCCGCGCTGTCGGGGGCGGCCACCCGCGAGTGGGTGCTGCGACGCACGGGGCCGCCGGCTCTGGCCCGTCCGGTGCCCGCCCCCCGT
>JBFMCJ010000126.1 GCA_040754675.1 Bacillota bacterium | reverse complement strand
CCTTGAAGGTCTCTCAAACCCCAGAGCCTGCGAGTCTTCACCAGCGTCGAGTTGTCCGGAACCGGGTCATGGAAGTCGAGTCGGCAAACCCACCGAAACCCTGCATGTATTTGGGTTTCCCGGCAGACCCCTCGCTCCGACAGGTTAAATAGGTAGGCAGCGTGTACAGCCGCAACGTCAGCTACGGATCGATGGAGGGCCGCGCCCAGTCCGCGCGGCACTTGTCGGCCACCTGCTGCGGAATGCACGAGAAATCTACCCCCGCATCGATGCGGCGCAGGATGCGGTTCGTTGGCACCAACTGGTCCAGGCTCACCATCCGGAAGAGGTCCGCCTGCGGCTTCGTTTTGCCGACCTTCGTCATTGTCCGCAACCCTGAGGAGGCCGAGCGAGACCAAAAGAAGCGGGCGTCCATCGTGGCAGAGCTGGATCAGCGCCTGAAAAGGCTGGCCGCCGAGGTGAACGTCCCGCCCCATCCCTCAAGATCGGGATAAGCCACCGGAAGACCGCGTAGATAAAACCCGTACACCGTCCGGATCCCGTCATGTCGCCTTTCGAGGGGCTTGGTTGTTACCACGGGCTGTACAACGCCAGTCCATCCCTCCCACCATTGGGGGAGCATGCGGGTGCTGCGACCACAGACGCCAGGCCGCGCCGGCCCGTCGCGGTGGCGCTCGGAGGTGGGCTGATCCCGCCCGCTTCCAGCCCACCGTGGAATTCGCAGGGGACAACGAAAGGTCGGAGCGGGCTGCGTCTTAGACGCAACCCGCCCGCGGGTGGCCACGCTTCAGAGCATCCCGATCTCCACCAGCTGCCGCCGCATAGCCTTGGTTTCTTCCTCGTTCGGCAACCGCCACGGCAAGCGCGGCACGCCGGCATCGACACCGCGCATCTTGAGCATGGTGTAGCAGCCAGCCGGGCGAAAGCCCGTGATAGCCTGGATTTTGCGAATCTGGATAACCTTCAACTGGAGATCCTTGGCCTCCTCGTGCTTACCTTGCTCGAGTTTCGATACCAGCTCAAGCACCAGCTCGGGGAAGACGTTGGCGGTACCGGCCACGCACGAGCGCGCCCCGAAGAGATAGGAAGGCTGGATGAGCCCGACCGTGCCGATCATGAAGTTGAAGTCGGGATGTTTCGGCCGGACTGTGTTGAGGTAGTCGGCAAACAGCATCAGGTCCCCGCTGCTGTCCTTCAGACCCTGCACGCCGACGTCGGCCAGCTTGAGCAGCGTCGTGGGGCTGACCGTGTAGTAAGTCGTCTTCGGGTTATTGTACAGGTAGACCGGCACGTCCACGGCTTTGACGATCTGCTCGAAGTGATTGAGGATCTCCGTTTCCTTGTACGCAAAGCCCGAGTAGTAGAACGGTGTGACCGCCGCCACGGCCTCAGCTCCCAGCTCCTGGGCGTGCCTGGCTAGTGCGATGGACCGCCGGGTCCCTGCGGAACCGATGTGCACGATCACCGGTACCCGGCCCTTAACCTCGTCGAAAATGATTTCCGCAACCCGCTTGCGCTCATCATCGGTCATCAGCGGGAAGCTGCCGTAGGAGCCAATAACGAACAGCCCGTTGACGCCTTTCTCACTCAGGAAGCTCACAACGTTGCGAATGCCTCGCTCATAAATCTCGCCGTCCTGCGTAAAACACGTGATAATCGGCGGATACACTCCGGTCAGGTTCTTGCTCACCGCAATACCTCCCCATTGGCTCGGCGCCAGCCTTGCCACGTTGTTGCTCGTGTGGGCTGCGCCGTCGGGCCGGCCGCAACCCACGGTGACGGCAAAACGTCCCACAGTACCTACCGATACGTCTCCGTCCATCTCGGTATATACAATTCGCTGCGCACCCCACCTCCTCCTGCTGCCCGCCCGAGCTTCTTTTTCGCACCCTGTCAGGGCATGGCCCGGACTCTGCTTTCTAGGCCCCGGTGACCGCACGGCTATCTACCGAGCAGCCGCGAGCCGTTCCTTACGCCGTACGAAGGCAACCGCGCGCGCCAGAGGCCGCCATACCAGGAGCAGGACGGCCACGCCGATCAGGACGCTCGACAGCGGGCTCGAGAAGAAGACCGCGAGACTCCCGTGCGAAAGAGCTAGAGTCTGGCGGAAGTTCTGCTCGAGAAGCGGCGAGAGCACCAGCCCGATCACAAGCGGAACCGGCGAGTACCCGAGGCGCTCAAGCCAGTAGCCCATGATTCCCGAGATGACCATGACCATCACGTCAAACGCCGCACCGTTGACGCTGTAGGCGCCTGCAACCATGCTCATGAGAACGAGCGGAGTGAAGATCGCCCTCGGAACTCGGACCACGCTCGCCCAGAGAGGAATCAACGGCAGGTTGAGTACCAGCAGCATCGCGTTGGAGACGAACATGCCCCCGACAACGGTCCAGAATATGTCCGGATTGTTGCGCAACAGCAGCGGGCCCGGCCGCAAGCCAAAGATGACCAGCGCGCCCAGGATCACGGCTGCCACAGCGGATGACGGAATCCCGAGGCTCAGCAACGGCACGAACGTGGCCGCCGCTGCTGCGTTATTGGCGGTCTCCGGACCTGCCACGCCTTCAATGGCTCCCTTGCCGAACGACCCGGGCCACTTCGATATCCTCCGTTCGAGCGCGTACGACAAGAACGACGCGACGACCGGTCCCAGGCCCGGTATCAAGCCCAGCGGGAATCCCAGGGCTGTGCCACGCGCGATAGGGCCAACGCTGCGGCGGAGATCTTCCTTGCTCAGGATGAGCTCGCGAAGCCGGGGCGTGGCCGGCCTGCTGGCGACTTCGTTCCGCGCAGAGGCAAGCATATCCGCCAGCCCGAACAACCCCATCGCGATCGGCACGAAGTCAAGGCCCCGCAGGAGATCGGTGCTCCCGAACGTCAGCCTTGGGTACCCGGACACAGGGTCCAACCCGACTGCGCCGAGGAGCAGCCCGAGCAAGAGCATCTGAACGCCTTTCAAGGTGCTCTCGCCGAAGAACTGTGTCGACAGCAGCAATCCAACCAGGATGAGGGCGAAATACTCGGGCGGTCCGAATGCCAGGGCGACCCGGGTCAGCGCAGGCGCGGCCAGAGCCACCCCCGCGATGCCGACAGCGTTTCCTACGAACGACCCGATCGCTGCGACCGCCAGAGCCTGGCCGGCCCGGCCCTGCCTGGCCATCTCGTGCCCGTCGATGACGGTGATGACCGAGGCAGCCTCACCCGGTAGCCGGAGAAGGATGGACGCCGTCGAGCCCCCGTACATCGCGCCGAAATACACCCCAGAGAGCATCACGAGGGCGCTACTTGGCGGCAAGGAGAACGTGGCAGGAATGAGGATGGCGATGGCCGCTGCCGGCCCGAACCCCGGCAAAACGCCTGTAAGGGTCCCGATCGCGGCCCCCAGAAAGGCAACCCCCAGGTTGCCCGGTGTTATAGCAGTGGCAAGGCCGGCCAGGAACTGCTCCAGCACGTGTCATCAGGCTCCGATGTCAACCTAGACTCACGGAAGCTGCATCCCAAGCACCGAGGAGAACAGGACGCTGGCAAGAAGGGCGCCCATTGCCCCCACCCCCACGGCCATCAGTCGCCTGCGGGACTCGAGTAGCCACGCAATGGCAGCCCCGGCGATGGCGGACGATATACCGAAACCGAGCCTGTTGAGGGAAAGCGCCCATGCCAGGCAAACCGCCGCGAAGACCGCGGCGCGCCACGCGTGGCGGCCTGGCGGGTCGCCCTCTGGCTCCCCGTTCCCCGGTGCCGAGCCCCCGTTGCGGGACCGGGGCGTTCTGCCGGCGCCCCTGGCGGCGCTGCTAACAACGAGACCCGCAGCCGTCGAGACGCTGGAAACCAGCAAGGCCACGCTCAGGACGACCGGGTAGAGCCCGGCGCCGGGGGTCGTAAGCTCCCAGGCGGGCAGGTGTCGGGCCCCGAGTACCGCCGCCACGGCGAGCGCTGTCAACGCCAGACTGCCGACAACAGCCGCGAACACTGTACTGCGCCCCATCACTACTCTACCAGCACAGTCTGATAGAGCTCCTCCTGCTCGCGCAGGAATGCGAGGCTCTCCTCGCGCCCCATAGCCACCGGAATCATGGCGGATTGCTCGATGACCCGGCGATACTCAGTGGAGTGCGCGGCGTTCAGGAATGCCCTTTCGAGCGTCCGAACGATCTCGTGAGGGGTTCCCTTCGGCACCGCCGCGGTGTGGAAAGCCGCCATGTTGAAGCCGCTCACACCCAGCTCATCGAACGTCGGCACCGCCCCGAACAAGGGGACGCGTTTGCTGGACGTAACACCCAGCAGACGGATGTCGCCGGATTCCACGAACGCAAGGACCTCCGGGGTACCCGCCATGGCGGCATCGATGTGGCCGCCCGCCAGCGCCGTCACCGCCGGCGACGCACCGGCGCCGTACTCGATGATGTTGAAGCTGACGTCCCATCGTCGTTCGAGCAGCCTCGTAAAGATATTCCAGGCACCGGAACGAGCCGATGTTCCGACGGAGACGCTCCGCGGTCGGGCGCGGAGTTCGTCAAGAAGCTGCTCGAGGGACTGCCAGCGGGCGTCCTTTCGGACTGCCAGCGCCGCGGGCGCCAGGTTCACGGTGGCGATGACCTCGTAGTCCCGATAGCTGAGATCGGCCACCCTGGTCGGATGCAGCGTAACGTACTGAACGGTGCCGAGCAAGATCGTGTAGCCGTCTGGGGGCGCTCCCTTCACCTCCAGCATCCCCGGCACTCCGCCGCCGCCCGGCTTGTTGACCACCACGACGTTTTGTCCCAGCGCGTTCGACAGGGGACCACTGATGGCTCTCGCCACAACGTCGGCGGTCCCACCAGCCGCGAAGGGCACGACCAGCGTGACTGGTTTGGACGGGTAACCGACCCCGCTGGCTGCTGCGAAAACTCCCGTGACGTGTGTCACCACCATGAGGACTGCTACCGCAACCGGCCGAGGCCCTAAACCGCGTCGGCCCATATCCCGACCCCCCCATCCTGTCGGTACTTTCACACGTAATCCTCCACCGGGACGATTGCCGCTGGTGCCGTATGTCAGCTCAGCGCCCGTCCACCCAGTTGACCGGGTGTAAGGGCAACTGCCCCCCCAACACCCGCACGACTTCTTCTGCGACTTGCCGCGCAATGCCACTCTGGGCTTCTTCTGTAAGCGCAGCCATGTGGGGTGTTAGGATGAGCCGCCCGCTGTCCAGGGCCGCACGCAACCCCTCCGGGTCGACCCAACCGCCCAACTTTGCGTCGACGGCTGCCCCCCTGAGCTCGTGACGCTCCAAAGCGCGCAAGAGGGCTTCCGTGTCCACCACCTCGGGTCGAGCGACGTTGACCAGCACGGCCGTCCGCTTCATCAGCCGGATCCGATCCGGGCCGATCAGATGCCGGGTCTCTGGCGTGAGAGGGTAGTGCAGCGTAATGATGTCGGCCGTCTGAAGCAGCCCGTCCAGGGGTGCCAGCAGCACCTGTTCGAAACCCTCGCCCAGAGGCGGCCTGACGTAGGGGTCGTAGGCCAGCACCTTCGCGCCCAAGGCGATTAGCTTTCTCGCCACGTGGCGGCCAACGTTGCCAAACCCGACGAGCCCGGCCACCTTGCCGGCGAGCTCGGACCCGAGGAACTCGTCGCGCGCAAGGTCCTGCCCTGCGACGCATTTGTGGTAGGCCAGGTGGATACCGCGGAGTAGATTGAGCGCGAGCGCCACGGCAAACTCGGCCACCGCGTTGGAGTTGATCCCCGGGACGTTGACCACCTGAATGCCCAGGCGCGTGGCAGCATCGACGTCGATGTTGTCGGTGCCCACTCCGTGCTTTGCGACGACCTTCAGGAGGGGGTTCTTCTCGAGCAGGTCCGCGGTTATACGAGCAAACTTGACGATCACGGCATCCGCGCGGGCCAGCGCGCGGCTGAGTTCCGCCTCGTTCGCGGCCGATAGCACCTCCACCGAGGCGACTCGCTCCAGGATTTGAATCCCCTCCGGCCTGATAGGCTCGGTCAGCACCACATGGGGTCGTACGCCCGCCCGTGCACCCGCGGCTCTCATGCCAGTGCTGCTCCCTTGCGACACGCTGCGCGCCGCTGCTGCCACTCCCTAACCAGCGGCGACAGGAAGCTTGCTACGGCCAACACCAGGATGGCCAGCGACAGCGGCCGCGCGAAAAGCGGCGTGAAGCTGCCCATGCTCGTCATGAGCCCGATCCTGAGGTGGTTCTCCGCAATGGGGCCCAAAATCACGCCCAGCACGAGCGGCCCAAGCGGGAAGCCGCCCCTTTCCAGGACATATCCGAGCACGCCGAAAACGATGAGGACCCAGATATCGAAGATACGGTTATTGAGCGCAAACGAGCCGAGAAAGCAGAACATGAGCACGACGGGCAGCAGTACGTGCTTCGGAAACTGCAGGGCGCCCACAAAGAGCCGGATGCCCAGCAACTGAACCACCAGGACCAGAAACGCCGAGATGAAGACCGCGGCAAAGACGGAGTAGACAAGTTCTTTGTGGTCGCGGAACAGGAACGGCCCCGGGTTGAGCCCGTGAATAGTCAGCCCCGCAAGCAGAATGGCGGTCGCGGCGTTGCCCGGGATTCCCAGGGTCAGCGTTGGAATCAATGCACCGCCGATGACACCGTTGTTGGCCGACTCGGAGGCGACAACCCCCTCTTCTGCCCCCTGCCCGAAGCGCTCGGGATGGCGGGAGCGCCGTCTCGCCCAGTCATACGCAAGGAGCCCGGCCACATCCCCGCCCGTGCCGGGCAGCGCGCCCACGTAGACCCCGATCAGGGCCGACCGGATGGCATTGCCCACATGGGCGCGCAGTTCCCGGAGGGAAGGCAGGAATCCGCGGTAGTTGGTCGGTGGCAGGAGGTAAGCCTTGTTCACGTGCTCCGATTCGCGAAGAACCTGCGATACAGCAAACACCCCAACGAGCACCGGCAGCAGTGCCAGCCCGCCCTGGAGCTCCGTCAGGCCAAGAGTGAATCGGGGAACTGCCTCCACCGGATCCGAGCCGATCGAGGCGATCCACAGCCCAAGCAGGCCGCTCAGGAGGCCCTTCAGCACCGACTTCCCTGACAGCGAGACCATGACGGAAAGCGCCAGCAGGGACAGCGCGAAGTACTCAAACGATCCAAAGCTCAGTGCAAAGCGTGCCAGCGGCGGGGCAGCCAGGGTGAGCAACAGAGCTCCGACAACGGTTCCAAAGAACGATGCAAGGATCCCCACCCCCATGGCCCTGGCCGCTCGCCCCTGCTGGGCCATCGGGTAGCCATCAAAGGTCGTCGCGATGGAGGAGGGGGTGCCCGGCATGCGGAGCAGAATTGCCGAGATGAGTCCCCCCGACATTCCCCCCGTGTAGACGCTGATGAGGATGGCCAAACCTCGCTCTGCGGACTGCGTGAACGTAAAGGGCAGCAGGATGGTGATCGCCATGACCGCGGTCAGCCCTGGCAGCGCCCCGATGAGTATGCCCGCCGCGGCCCCAACCAGCAGCCAGAGCAGGAGGTCCGGGGCAAGGAACACTTGAATCGCCTCGGCTACGGGTCCTGCGCTCACTTGCGCACCTCCAGCACCATGATCCGGGAGGTAGGGGCCACTTCAGGGAAGCATGACTCCCAGCAGCTTCTCGAAGGATAGATACATAGCCCCCGCCAGTAGAACCGCCAGGGTAGCCACGTGCGCAAGCCGGGCGGGCCGCGGGCCTCGGAGC
Organism: Bacillota bacterium; assembly: GCA_040754675.1. Taxonomy (NCBI): domain Bacteria; kingdom Bacillati; phylum Bacillota; species Bacillota bacterium. The sequence continues at coordinate 1,657 of JBFMCJ010000126.1, read as the reverse complement.
ACCATCATCGAGACCGCCAGAAATCCGAGCGAGCTTGCAAAGAAGCCTATCCTGGGCAGGGCGAGCGCAAAAGCGCTACTCAAAAGCAGTAGCAACAAAGCCACCGCAGGGCGCCGCTCGCCGGCCTGTGCAGCAGCTTCGGACTTGCCGGCCTCACCCGACCCGTACGCCGGCTGCCCCGCGAGGAGCCGATGTGAGCGGATGTCCTTTACGATCAGGGCCGCTGCGAAGACAAACATGAGCGTGCCGATAACCTGGGGAAACACGCGCGGCCCGACGAAATCGAACAGTCGCTCCGGGAGCGTGAACGTTGAGACGACGATGGACAGCCCCAGCACGGCAAACACAAGCCCGAACCCCGTGTCAGAACGCATCTACCATACCTCCCTCAGGGCCCGCCCCGGCAGGAGGGCCTGCATGTCGCCAGGCCCTCCTGCGTCGGTCCGTCGTGCACCCTACGGCCAGGCGTGGTATCGTCTTACCGGTACCGGCCGATCCGGGACTTCCTCGCGATCTCCTCCAGCCTCGCCTGTTCCGCGGCGAGATACTCAACCAGCTTCCCGGCCGGGAGGTAGAACGGCACCAAATTCTGTTGGTGCATTCTGGATACAAAGCCCGGATCCTCGACTATCCTGGCAACGGCGTCGTTGAGCCTGGAGACGACCTCCTGGGGAAGCCCCTTAGGGCCGAAGATCACAAGGGTAAACACTTCGGTTGAGCTCAAGCCCTGTTCGATCCCGGTCGGAACGTCAGGAAGCGCCGGAGAGCGCGTATCGGACATGTAGGCAAGTGCCTGAAGTTCACCGGACCGCACATAGTCCACGGTCAGCCCGCCGGAGCACGCCACATCGATATCGCCCCTGAGGAGCTGCGCGATGCGGACGTTGTCGCCACCGCCACCGACGTACGCGAACGAGACGCCGGCAGCTAGGCCGTGGCTGAGCCCGCCGAAATGCGACATGGTGCCGAGGTTGACCCCGTACCGGATCTGCCCCGGCCGGGAGCGGGCATCCTTCAGGAGGTTCTGCAACGTTTTCCAGGGTGCGTCCTTCCTCACGACCAGCGTGCAACCCGTCTGCACCACGGATGCCACCGGAGTGAATGCGTCCCACGTGAAGGGCGCGGTCCCCATGATGTTGGCAGTAAGAAGTGAATGGTGGTGCCACAAGAGCGTATAACCGTCGGGTGCGGCTTTCAGCACCTCCTGGCTCCCGATAACGCCACCCGCACCCTCGATGTTGACAACAACGATCCGCTGGCCTAGCTCCTGCTCGAGATACTCTGCCAGAATTCGGCCCGTGACATCGTTCAAGCCCCCAGGAGCAAACGGAACCACGAGCCGAATCGGCTTAGTTGGATACTCTGCGGCAAGCGCTACCGGCACAGCCACCGCCGTCAGTGCGAGAGAGACCGCTAGAATCAACCCAAGCGAGCGTATACCACGCCCCATCCTTGTCTCAGCCCCCAATCTTCCAAAGTCCGGTACAGGTCTTTTTGCCGTCTCGCTGCGAAACCTCATGACCCTGCCTAGCCTTGCCCGTCATCGCCCCCCCATCTCACGCCAAACTCTTCACCCAGGACATTGAGCTCGCCCACTACTGCTGCCGGAACTGGAATGCCCTCAGCAAGCCGCTGACGGCGGGTCCGGTGCTCAGGT
>JBFMCJ010000125.1 GCA_040754675.1 Bacillota bacterium | reverse complement strand
CTCCGGCCTCGATGCCGGCATCAGGCTGCAGCAGGCCGTTGAGGGATCGAGCCCCGCGCGCCGCCCGTGCCAGTTCCTGTGTCTCAGGTGCGTCCGCAAGGCGGCCTCTTGCGGCTGCCAGGTCCTCCTGAGCCTCACCGGCGGCCTCGGGCTCCGAGGCATCCAGGATCGCCGGCGCAGCCGCACCCAGTTCGGGCTCCTGTTCGGCTTCGTCGTCGTCGCCGGGCCGCACGCCAGCCGGCACTCCCTCCGGCTCCTCCGGCCCTACCTCCGTCTCACGCCGCTCGAGGTGGATGCCGAGCTCCCTGAGCGGCAGGTCCTCGTCCTCCTCACGAATCTCGATCTCCTGGGACTCCTCCGACAGCACCTTGACGTCGAGTCCCAGGCTCTGCAGCTCCTTGATGAGCACCTTGAACGACTCCGGCACGCCGGGCTCCGGCACGTTCTCGCCCTTGACGATGGCCTCGTACGTGCGGACCCGGCCCAGCACGTCGTCGGACTTGACGGTGAGCAGTTCCTGGAGCGTGTGGGCTGCGCCGTAGGCCTCCAGCGCCCACACCTCCATCTCGCCGAAGCGCTGCCCGCCGAACTGCGCCTTGCCGCCCAGCGGCTGCTGGGTGACCAGGGAGTACGGGCCCGTGGAACGGGCGTGGATCTTGTCGTCCACCAGGTGGGCCAGCTTCAGCATGTAGATGTAGCCGACCGTCACCGGGTTGTCGAACGGCTGCCCCGTGCGCCCGTCGCGCAGCACCGTCTTCCCGTCCTCGGGAAGACCGGCCTTCTTGAGGGTTTCGATGACCTCGCGCTCCGTGGCCCCGTCGAAGACCGGCGTGGCCATGTGTAGCCCCAATGCCTTGGCCGCCCAGCCGAGGTGCGTCTCGAGCACCTGGCCGATGTTCATGCGGGAGGGTACCCCCAGCGGGTTCAGTACGATCTCGACGGGGGTCCCGTCGGTGAGGAACGGCATGTCCTCCTCCGGCAGGATCCGGGCGATGACCCCCTTGTTGCCGTGGCGGCCGGCCATCTTGTCGCCGACGCTGATCTTGCGCTTCTGCGCCACGTACACCCGCACCATCTCGCTGACGCCCGGCGCCAGCTCGTCGCCCTCGTCGCGGCGGAAGCGCTTGACGTCCACCACCACGCCGCCCTCGCCGTGCGGCACCCGCAGCGACGTGTCCCGCACCTCCCGAGCCTTTTCGCCGAAGATGGCGCGCAACAGGCGTTCCTCGGCAGTCAGCTCGGTCTCGCCCTTGGGCGTCACCTTCCCGACCAGGATGTCACCCGGCCGCACCTCGGCGCCGATGCGGATGATGCCGTTTTCGTCGAGGTTCTTCAACATGTCCTCGCCCACGTTGGGGATGTCGCGGGTGATCTCCTCGGGGCCGAGTTTGGTGTCCCGGGCCTGGCACTCGTACTCCTCGATATGGATGGAGGTGAAGACGTCCTCCCGCACCAGCTTCTCGCTGATCAGCACGGCGTCTTCGAAGTTGTATCCCTCCCACGGCATGAACGCCACCAGCACGTTGCGGCCCAGCGCCAGTTCGCCGCGGTCGGTGGACGGGCCGTCCGCTATGACCTGCCCGGCCTCCACATGCTGTCCCGCCTCGACGATGGGCTTCTGGTTGATGCACGTGCCCTGGTTCGACCGCTGGAACTTCAGGAGCGCGTAGCGATCTTCACTTCCGTCCTCGGTCTTGATCCGGATCTCCCGGGCGTCGGCGTACGTGACGAGGCCCGGCCGCCGGGCCGTCACCACCGCTCCGGAGTCCACGGCGGCGCGGTACTCGATCCCGGTTCCCACCAGCGGCGCCTCGGTCCGGATGAGCGGCACCGCCTGGCGCTGCATGTTGGAGCCCATCAGCGCCCGGCTTGCGTCGTCGTTCTCCAGGAACGGGATCAGCGCCGTCGCCACGCTCACGATCTGTTTGGGCGACACGTCCATGAAATCGACCTGCTCGGGGCTGACCAGACGGATCTCGTCCATGTAGCGGGCCGAGACCCGGGGGTTGAGGAAGTGCCCCTGCTCGTCGAGGGGTTCGGCCGCCTGCGCGATGACGTAGATGTCTTCCTCGTCGGCCGTGAGGTAGACCACCTCGTCGGTGACCACGCCGTTTTTCACCCGGCGGTACGGCGTCTCGATGAAGCCGAACTCGTTCACCCGAGCGTACGTGGTCAGTGACCCGATGAGGCCGATGTTGGGGCCTTCGGGCGTCTCGATGGGGCACATGCGCCCGTAGTGGGAGTGGTGCACGTCCCGCACCTCGAACCCTGCCCGCTCCCTGGAGAGCCCGCCGGGGCCGAGGGCCGACATGCGCCGCTTGTGGGTCAGTTCCGCCAGGGGGTTGGTCTGGTCCATGAACTGCGAAAGCTGGCTCGACCCGAAGAACTCCTTGATGGCCGCCACCACGGGCCGGATGTTGATGAGCAGCTGCGGCGTGACGATGTCCTCGCTGCCCTGAATCGTCATGCGTTCCCGGATGACCCGCTCCATACGGGCAAGTCCGACGCGGAACTGGTTCTGCAGGAGCTCGCCGACCGTCTTGAGCCGGCGGTTTCCCAGGTGGTCGATGTCGTCCACCTGGCCGGCGCCCAGCATCAGCGTGCTCATGTAGTTGACGATGGCGACCAGGTCTTCCGGAGTCAGCACCCGCCGGTCGACGGGCGGCTGGCCGTTTGAGACCACTTTCAGCGGGCCCGCCTTGCTCTCGACGATGACCTCCCGCACCCCGGCCTGCTCGATCCGCTCCGCCAGGTCGCGGGTGACGCGGGCACCGGCTTCGGCAATGATCTCGCCCGTCTGCGGGTCGGCCACGGGCTGCTCCAGCCTGGCCTGCACGATGCGGCCCGCCAGGCGGAGCTTCTTGTTGAGCTTGTAGCGGCCCACCTCCGCCAGGTCGTAGCGCTTCGGGTCGTAGAAGAGCGACTCGAACAGCGTCCGGGCGCTCTCCTCGGTCGGCGGCTCGCCCGGCCGCAGGCGCTTGTAAATCTCGATGAGCGCCTCGCTCTCTCTGTCCGTGGTGTCCCGATCCAGGGTGGCGCGCACCGGCTCGGAGTCGCCCAGCACCTCCAGAAGCTGCGTGTTGCTGCCATAGCCGGCGGCCCGGATGAGCACGGTGGCCGGGAGCTTTCGGGTACGGTCGATGCGCACCCAGATGACGTTCTGCGCGTCCGTCTCGAACTCAAGCCACGCGCCCCGGTTGGGAATGACGCTGGCCTGGAAGATGAGGCGCCCGCTGGTGTCCCGTTCCTGGCTGTAGTAAACGCCGGGCGATCGCACGAGCTGGCTCACGACCACTCGCTCGGCGCCGTTGATGATGAAGGTGCCCTTGTCGGTCATCAGGGGGAACTCCCCCATGTAGACCTCCTGCTCCTTCACCTCGCCCGTGTCTTTCTTGATCAGCCGAACCCGGACGCTCAAGGGGGCGCTGTAGGTGGCGTCGCGCTCCTTGCACTCCTCAACGCTGTACTTGGGATCCCGGAAGGAGTGCCCCAAAAACTCCAGAACCAGGTTGCCGGTGAAATCCTGGATAGGCGAAATGTCCCGGAAAGTCTCGGCCAGCCCCTCCGTCATGAACCACTCATAGGACCTGCGCTGCAGTTCGATGAGGTTGGGAAGCTCAAGCACCTCCCGGATCTTGCCGAAGTTGAGACGCTCGCGCCTTCCAGCCTGGACGGCAACCGCCAAACGGCATCACCCCGTTCGGACAACTTAGCGGGACCTACGCCCGAAGCGACCCTCGCGTACCGGAAGGAGAAGGGGCAACCGCCCTCGAACAGAGGAAGTGAGCCCCCGGGCTCCCCGGGACCACGCAAGACGGGTTGACCCCGTCATGGGTGCACTTAACCAACATCGGCTGAAGAGACGTGGATTATTCACGCTCCGTGGGCATAACGGTGATTGACCAGCAGGTGGACGCCCGAAACACAACTCGGCGCCGGGCCGGGTCCTGCCGATTCCCCGGCCAGCGCCTCAAATAGCCTCTGCTCCCCTTGCGCGTCGCACAATAACAAGACAGGCCGCCCGCACCCGCTTAGTCTACCACCTCAGCAGGCTCATGTCAACGCTTGCGCGAAAGGCGCGGCCCTCCCCCCTGCCCATGCGGCCTGGCCTGGAGAGCCCGCGCCCGTACGCTTGCGAAAACTTCCCGTCCCTACTTGAGCTCGACGGTAGCCCCGGCCTCCACCAGCTTGGCCTTGACTTCCTCGGCGCGCTCCTTGTTGACCCCCTCAACCACGGGTTTGGGAGCGCCATCGACCAGGTCCTTGGCCTCCTTCAGGCCCAGGCCCGTGATCTCACGAACCACCTTGATGACCTGGATCTTCTTGTCACCCGCGCCCGTCAGGATGACGTCGAACTCGGTCTTCTCCTCCTCCGCGGCGGGCGCCGCCGGCGCTGCCCCCGGCGCTGCCGCTCCGGGCACCACGGCCACGGCCGCCTGAGCGCTGACCCCGAACTTCTCTTCCAGCGCCTTGACCAGCTCGGCCAGCTCGAGCACGGTCATGTTGCCGATGGCCTCAATCAGCTCTTCCTTGCTCAAAGGCATATGCTACCAACCCCGTTCCTTTCTCCTGCCAGCCGCTTGACGCCGCCCTTGGTTGCGCCTCACGCGCCCTGGGCAGCCTCTTTGTGCTTGCGGATCTGTTCCAAAACCACGACGAGGTTCCGGACCGTCCCGGACAGCACCGTGACGAGCCCAACCATGGGCGCCTGCAACCCACCAAGCACGCGCCCAAGCAGGACCTCGCGCGGCGGAAGCTGCGCCAGCGCCTCCACGTCCGGTCCGGACAACACCCGGCCCTCCAGCCAGCCGCCCTTGATCCCCAAAAGGCGCGTCTCCCGTGCCAGTTCGGCGAGCGTCCTGGCTACAGCGACCGGGTCGCCATAGGCGAAGCACAGGGCCGTCGGCCCCTCGAGCAGGCCGTCGAGCCCTCCGTCCTTTCCCGCCTGGCTGAGGGCCCTTTTGATCAGGGTGTTTTTCGCCACCATGTACTCCGCCTGGCTGTCCCGCACCCGGCGGCGCAGCCGCGTCATGGTGGCCACGTCCAGTCCCCGGAAGTCGGTCAGGAAGAAGGCCTGGCTTCGCCCCAGGTGCCGGGCGATCTCGCCGACGATCCCGGCTTTGCGCGCATGTCCGGCCCTCAGTTCCGTGCCCGCCACCTCTTCGACTCACCTCCTTCGCCTGAAAAAAGAGGAGTGTGCAGCAACCTTCCGTTACCCCTTGCCGCACGGCGCAGGGAAGGCATGCGGAAGGTCACTGCACACACCGCCCGGCCCGGTCGCCCCATCTTCGGAGCTCCCGGCCTGTACCTGCCGCTTTCCTGCCGTCCCTGCGCGGGCGACCAGCTTTCAGGCGCCGGGGGCACGCAAGCCCTCCGGGCGCCACCCGCGGTCTTCGGGATCGAAAGGCGGCGCTACAACACCGCCCCGGCTATTCTCCTTGTCTTATCGCTCGCCGGCCAGCCACTCCACCACGCTCTGGGGGCTCACCTTGATGCCCGGCCCCATCGTGGTCGAGACCGCCACGCGCCGCAGGTACTGCCCCCTGGCCGCAGCGGGCCGGGCCCGAACAATGGCGTCCATGAGAGCCCGGAAGTTGTTGAGCAGCCGCTCAGGGCCAAAAGAGACCTTGCCGATGGGAACGTGCACGCTGGCCTCCTTGGACGTCCGGAATTCCACCTTGCCAGCCTTGAACTCCTTGATGGCCCTGGCGACCTCGTTCGTCACGGTGCCGGCCTTGGGGTTGGGCATCAGGCCACGGGGCCCCAGGATGCGGCCCAGGCGGCCCACCATCCCCATCATGTCGGGCGTGGCGATGGCCACGTCGAACTCGATCTTGCCGGCCTGCACCTCCGCCACCAGTTCCTCGGCACCCACGATGTCGGCCCCGGCCTGTTCGGCCTCGCGGGCCTTTTCGCCCTTGGCGAAGACCGCAACCCGGACGGACTTCCCGGTGCCTTCCGGCAGGACGACGGTACCCCGCACCTGCTGGTCCGCGTGCCGCGGATCGACGCCCAGCTTCAAGGCGACCTCCACGGTCTCGTCGAAGCGGGCGCGCGCCGTCTTCACGGCCAGCTCCATCGCCTCCGCCGGCGCGTACTCCCTGGTGCGCTCAACCAGCTGTGCCACCTGTAAATACTTCTTGGTGTGCCTTGGCACTTCGACTGCTCGCCTCCCGGTGGTCATTGCGGTGCCGGGCTTCGGCCGGGGGAGTGCCCCCGCCACCCTGGCGCCTCCCACCCGGTGCCGGCCCTTGCCGGCCTTCCGGGCCTGTCCTGCTCTTTGCTAGGACTCCACCACGATCCCCATGCTGCGGGCCGTGCCCTCGACCATCCTCACCGCCGCCGCCAGATCGGTGGCGTTGAGGTCCGGCATCTTGATCCGGGCAATCTCCTCCACCTGTGCCCGGGTCACCTTGCCCACCTTCTGCTTGTTGGGGACCCCGGAGCCCTTCTCGATCCCGGCCGCCTTCAGCAGCAGCACCGCTGCAGGCGGCGTCTTGGTCACGAAGGTGAAGGACCGGTCCTCGTAGACGGTAACCTCGACCGGGATGATCATGCCCGCGTCCTTGGCCGTGCGGGCGTTGAACTGCTTGCAGAACTCCATGATGTTGACCCCGTGCGGGCCCAGCGCAGTACCCACGGGCGGAGCGGGAGTCGCCTTGCCCGCCGGGATCTGAAGCTTCACCTGAGCGGCAACTTTCTTTGCCATGTGTCCCTTGCCGACCTCCGCTAGATCTTCTCCACCTGGTCAAAGTCCAGCTCGACCGGGGTTTCACGGCCGAACATGGAGACGATGACCCGCAGCTTGCCTTTCTCGACGTTGATCCCGTCGATCTTCCCCGTGAAGTTGACGAAGGGGCCCGAAATCACCCGGACCGGGTCGCCCACGTCGAACGCCACGCGGGGCTTGCGTTCGCTGTCCAGGCCCATCTGCTTCATGATGGCGCGCAGCTCGTGCTCCTCCAGAGGGACCGGCCGCGAACCCGGGGAGACAAAGCCCGTGACGCCGGGCGTGTGACGCACCACGTACCAGCTGTCATCGGTCATGACCATCTCGACGAGCACGTACCCCGGGAAGATCTTCCGCTTCATGATCCGCTTCTTGCCGCCCTGGAAGTCGATCTCTTCCTCGGTGGGCACCAGCACCCGGAAGACCTTGTCGTCCATCCCCATGGACTTGACCCGGCGCTCCAGGTTGGCCTTCACCTTGTTTTCGTAGCCGGAGTACGTATGAATCACGTACCAACGGGCATCGGGATGGCGCGGCGTCAGATCCAGCGTTTGCTCGTTGTCCTCGGGCTCCCGAGGCTTTTCCTTCTCGGCGGCTACCTCGCCCTCCGGAAGGTTCCGCGCACTATCGACAGAGGCGTCGGTGTCCACCATCGCACCCTCTTGCCATCTGCCTTTACCCGCCCCACCCGAGGATCAACGTCAGGGCCTGGGTCGTCAGCAGGTCCACGATCCCCATGAGAACCCCCACGATGAGCACCGTCACCAGGACGACAGCCGTGAACTGCACGACGTCCCGGCGGCTGGGCCAGACGACCTTGCGCATTTCGGCGCGCACTTCTCGGGTAAACCGGCGGACGCGCTGCCCGCCGCGGCCCCCCGTGCGTTCCGATGCAGCCCGCCTCGCCTTTTGCTGAGACAACGCCATACCCACCGCCTCGCCCGGTCCTGCCGGATGCGGCCTGCCGCCCTCGCGCCCCCCGTGCCTGCCCGAAGCCCTCCGGTCAGCGGGTCTCTTTGTGCAGGGTGTGCTGCCGGCACCTCGGGCAGTACTTGCGCAGCTCGAGCCTGTCCGGCGTGTTCTTTCGGTTCTTGGATGTCTGATAGTTGCGGCTCTTGCACCGCTCGCACTCCAGCGTGACGGCGACCCGCATGAGACCCAAAATCCCCTCTACGCTCGAAAAATCGGCGCTGCCGCATCCTCGCGACGGCAGCGCCGGCAACACTCTGGAGCCCGCAGCCAGAATCGAACTGGCGACCTCATCCTTACCATGGATGCGCTCTGCCGTCTGAGCTATGCGGGCTCTTAAAAGCCCCCCTGCCCCGGGGCAGGGTCTCCAAAAGTGGTTGCGGGGGCCGGATTCGAACCGGCAACCTTCGGGTTATGAGCCCGACGAGCTACCAGGCTGCTCCACCCCGCGTCGCTGCCTGCTGACAAGAAGAGGTGGTGGAGGGGGTAGGATTTGAACCCACGAAGGCGTCCGCCAGCAGATTTACAGTCTGCCCCCTTTGGCCGCTCGGGAACCCCTCCACGCGTCTTCGGCCCTCGCCACGAGGGCCGGGAGTCATTCTACCAGCGCGCCGCCGCGCATGTCAAGGCGACGCAGGTCGCGGTAGCCGTCAAGTCCCGGTAGGGCGTTGCGCGACCCCGCCGGTTTTCCTGGGTCCTCGCCCCCCACGCTGCCGTCCAGGCCAGCCGGCTGCCCGTCCGGCCTGTCCGGTCCCTGCCGACGAACTGAACGCCGCGGCCCACTGCTTGAAGGCGAATCGAGAGGGGATGGATGGCTGGCGCCAGGAGGAGGACCCGCTGGCGGAGCCGGCCCCTTGAGGTATAATCCAGAGAAGACTGACCGGTCGGTCCATCATCCCCCGTGGTGGTGAGGAGTTGGCTTCGGTCGGGGTACAGGCGCAAACCTTAGCGCCGGTGCTGGCTGCGGCTGCCCGAAAGGCCAACGAGCTGCGCGGGCCCGTCCTGGCCAGCGCGGTCATTCCATTCCCGGCCGCAGAGCCGGTGCGGCTGTTCTGCCGGGCGCGAGAACTGGCCTCTTCCTGGACCCCATCCGAACAGGCGAAACGAGCCGGCCGGCTGCGGTGGACGGATTCCGCCCTGTGGGCCGTGCCGTCCTGCGGGACCGTTCTGGTGGGAGCGGGTACAGCGTGGGCGCTGGAGGCTTCTGGCGTCCACCGGTTCCGGCGCATCCGCGACCTGTGGCGCCAGGCGCTGGCCGATGCCGTGATCGAGGGCCTTCCGGGGACCCACGGCACCGGCCCGGTGGCCCTGGGCGGGTTTGCCTTTGACCCGATGGGTTCGGCTCGGAGAAGCGGCCCGGGCCGGCCCGGCGGCGCAACAGGGATCTGGTCGGATTTCCCCGATGCGTGGCTCGCGGTTCCCCGCTTCCTGTTGACCCAGGCCCGCGACGAGACCTGGCTGACGGTCAACGTTCGGCTGACCCCCGGATCCCACCCCGCAGAAGAGATTGGCGCTATCGAACTTGACCTGGCCGACTGGCTGGCCCCGCCTGGCCTCTTGGACCCTTTTGAACGCGACGGTGAGGCGCCGGACCCCACCCCCGGGCTCCTCATCGAGGAAGTCGAGCCCGACCGGTGGAGCGCGCGGGTGCAGGCCCTGGCCC
>JBFMCJ010000124.1:8043-9411 GCA_040754675.1 Bacillota bacterium | reverse complement strand
ACTCACCTGACTGTCAAGGCCGGTCTAAAACTGGCTCTTCCGCAATTCGGGTGAAGCGCGGCGAGGTCAGGTGCCGCAAAGGAGCCGGTGGCGTAAGAGCTCCAGTCCCGCCCGGCCATACATCATGCGCTTCAGGGCCTTCAGCTTGTGGATCCACCCTTCCGTGAGGCCGTTGCTCCACGGCAGGCGCAACGCCTCGTACACCGCCGGGAAGTCCTGTTCGAGGCGATGGGCGAAGCCCATCAAGGGCCGAACCGTATCCCGCTTCACCGCATCGATCCACGCCGCCAGGGTGTCGGCTTGACGCTCCCGCACCCTTCGCGCGAACGGCTCGGCGAGGCTCCAGACCCTGGCATACTGCCCGTCGGAGCGGGCCAGAGACGTCAGAAAAGCGACCTCGTCTTCCGACCGACGGGCGGGAGCTTTCCAGAACAAGCTGCAGAGCTACCGGGCGGTCATCGGGCGCATCTGGAGACACGCGTCCTTCGAGACGCCCGCCGACCGGCGCAGGGCGGTCACTACCTCGGCGACCCGGGAACGGCCTCCCGGATACCCCATGCAGCGCAGTTCCCGATAGATCTCCCGGGCGTTGCGGCACCCCTGCTCCCACCGCTGGATGATATAGGCCCGGTACGGATCCAGCTGACTCGGGCGCGTGCGGCGGGGGCCCGTTCCGGGCACGGCAACGCTGGAGAGATAGCGCCGGACCGTCACACGACGGAGGTGCATGCGTCGGCTGATTTCCCGGACACCGAGCCCCTGCGCATGGAGGGCCCGAACCTGTTCGAAACGCTCGCGCCGCCGGTTCCAGCGAGCCGCCCGCTCCAGCGCGCGGCGGGATGGAGCCCGTGAAGCGGCCGGACCGGCCACCGAGGGAACGGCCGGTGTCGGCGGAGTAGGCCCCACGGGTGGTAAGCGCAGCGCCTGGAAGAAGCGTTCCAGCGCCTCGCCCAGGTTCTTCAGCAGGTGCCACCGGTCGGCCACCTGGATCGCATCGGGAGCCCCCCGCCGGGCCCCTTGAGCATAGGCCTCCGCGCGGTCTCGGACGACGACCTGGATGCCCGGATGCGCCACAAGCCACGCGGCCAGCGTCTCCGGGGACCGGTCGAGGAGCAGGTCCACCGGCCGCCTGCGTTCCAAGTCGCACAAGAGCGTGCCATCGCGGTGTCCTTTGCGCCACGCCCAATCGTCGACTGCCAGCACCCGGACCTGGGGCACGGGGGGCAGCGGGATCCGTAGCACGATGCGTACCAAGGTGTCCGCGCTGACCGGGATGCCGAGCGCCTGGGCCGTGCGGGAGGCGGCCTCGGCGCTCATGGCCAGGGCCATCTTCTCCAGCAGCCGCTCGAGGCGATCCGTCCGCCGGGC
>JBFMCJ010000124.1:0-7943 GCA_040754675.1 Bacillota bacterium | reverse complement strand
GCGGGAAAGGCTCCGTGAACGTGGTGCGCCGGCATGGGGAATGGATGCAGAAGAAGCGTCGTACCATCAGCCGCAGCCGAACCGGACGGCTTCCCAGCGGCACATCCCGGATGCTCCGATACCGGCGGCTGTGGACCCGCCGGCTCACATGACCGCACTCCGGGCACGCGGCGTACACGGCGCGCCGCTTCACCTCCAGAACGATGGCTCCACCGTCGACACCACCCGAGCGGATGGTATACTGGTCCACGGGTAGGAAAGTTTCTCGCACACTCCCTTCACCCCTTGCAGGAAGGTGTGTGCGTCTCTTTCCTACCCGTCTTCTTGTGGACCTTCACCGCAATTGCGGGAGAGCCAATCATAAGCCGGCCGCAACAGCTCATTCCCGAAGAGAGCGTTCGAACGCTGGATGAGCGCTTCGGAGCCATCTGTGGACAGTGCGGTTTTCCGGGTTCGGAGGAGTTCAAGTGGTCAGCGCCGACGAACTCATGGATGAGATCCGGCCTCACTGGTGAGCCGCGCCAAAGGTTCTTTCGGTCGATCTTGCAGGCCGCCGCCGATTACGGTGCCGTTGTCATCGTGATGGTCGAGGATACCAACTTCCAGCCAGCGAGCCGCGACTCCCGTAGTCCTGAAGAGGACGTAACAAGGATGTTCCTCGAGCGCGTGGACAACGAAGCTCGCGCCCGGCGCTCTAGGGTCGTGATTGTCACAGATCGGCCAGGCGGGGGACGGACCGACGAGGACAAATTCCTGGAGAGCTGCTTGGCAACCATTCGCTTAGGCACCGAGTACACCAAGCTCCGACGTATATCGTTGACGTTGTCGGCCCCGTCGCATCTGTCACGCCTCATCCAGCTCGCGGACGTCGTCACCTCGTGCACTCTCGCACGCGTTGCAGGCGAAGCTAGGTACGCGCCGCCCGTGTTTGCCGGAATAATACCTCTGATGCGAGGCACAGAGCACCGACGAGGAGGGTTAGGACTGAAGATTCACCCGGATGGCCGATACGTTAACCTCTACCACTGGCTCCTCGGTGACACAGGGTTCTACGATGCAGGAATGGTTCACCCACTCCCGTGTCCGTACCGACCGTACGCGAACGATCCAATGGTGCCGTAAACCACCAACGCAGTGGCGCTCCCTTCGGTCCCTGTAAAACCAGTTCGTCGTCCAACCGCGAATGCCGAATCGACAGCCAGATGCTCTCAGCCCAGAAGGGTTGCTGCGAGGGTCTCATGCTCGTGTCTTCAAAAAGGAATGGTACTTCACCCGTCATTCGCCACCTCTATGGGTCCCCTCCCAGATGAGGACGAGCAAGAAAGGTCGAGGTGGCTCTTCTGTAGCAGTGCCCGTCTGAGGTCTCGGCGGTTGCCCGGCCTGGTCACCACGAGACGCGGTGGGTGCGGCCGATGTCATGAAGCCGAGTGCACCGCCTCCCCCACCGGCGACGAGCCTCGGGTTAACGCGATCGCACCGCGTCAGGCGGAGCACTCTTCCAACAAGAGCCCTGGCCCGCATATCGGCCATCAAATCTGCGGCATACGCATGCCGTTGTGGTCTGCAGGACAGGTGCTCCAGAAACTCAAGGCTTTGCGGCTCTCCTCTTGTCGCATTCCGGAGCGGCAGGTGCGCCCAGTGGGCTGACAGCAATCGGCAAGCGGGCACCACATTCGCAACAGCGCGGGGATGGCCGCCGACGCCGCATGTGTTCCCCGACCCCTGAGCGAAGGCATACCATCCCATTCTTCTCGAACGCTTCATCCAGTATGGAGCCTTGCCCCCGTCGCGGAACCGGAAACGTGGCCATTGGGAAAGCAGGTACGCCTGCGGCACATCCAGAAGGTAGTCGCGATCCCTCCGGAACTTGACCTGCCATAACGCTGCTCGCGAGACTCGGAGAGTTGCGCTCTCTTGATTACAGTATACCCACAAGACATCAGCAAGCTCCTTAACGATATCATGGGCGACCGGGCAATTAAGCCACGTATGGTTGAAACAGACCTTGGGCCGGGAATGAACCTTGTAGGATCGGATGACCATGTTTCGTGGTGGTCGGAATTGGTTAATGCACTGGTGGAGCTTGTTCAAGAAGTCGCCTTCCGAACGGCAAGCGCCGCCTCCGATATGGTCAATCTCCCTGGCCAAGTGCAGTTGCCACACCATCCCTACCTCGCTTTCCCTCTTGCACCGCAAGTGCACGGCGCTATTCCCGGAACGGTCTGCTTTTAGGCGGACCAGTGCGGGGAGCTTTGCGGGACGTTGCCGACCCCAAAACCAGACGATGGTCAATGGCGCCGACCTCGCCGGGACGTCGTTGACCAGCCTGGAGGCGGGCGCCTGTATCCTCTCGCTGCCTAGCGCGGACCAAGGGACGGCCTTGGCCCCTCATTGGCGGCCTTTGCATCCCTCGCAGATCTTAGTGACGCAATGACGTATCAGTGGATTCGGCTCCTTTCGTCGCCATCCTGCCTTCCGGGAGCGCGCTTGCGAGTCCGCTACCCTCGGTCAGCGCTCGCTTCCCTAACGGCCGCCATCACTGCGCCTGCTCTCGCCGGCAGGAGCGTCGAGGGCGACCCGGTGGCCGCCGGGCGGCTGCAGGAGGAAGCTGATTGCCCCGATCCGGGCTCATGCCGCCCGCGTGGGGGCCTTCACCCCTGTTGCCGCCGGTGCCCCCACTGCCCCCCCCGCTGCATCCACAGCCGGCGGGGGCCCGACTGCCCACTTTTCGCACCGAACTCGCGTCGCCCCGGCGCCCCGCTGTACCGGTTTGACCCGGCCAGCACCCGGCGTGGGTACCCGGCGCCCGGTTCGAGCGCTACCCGGGCTGCAGCGGACCCTTCGCCGACGGCTCCTTCGCCCTCATGCTGGTCAACGGTCGCCGCGTCGACGCGAAGCGCCGCCCCCACGAGCCCCGAATCCCCGGGGTTCCAACCTTCTCTGGGTGCCAACCTTCCGGCCCATGTTCCGCCATCGTGGTCGGCTGTCGGTTCACGAGGAGGAACACCGCCACCCCCCGCGACGAACGTCGCCATCCGACCGTGACGGATGCCGCCGTCCGCCCGCCGTTGCAGACGCCTTTACCCGACCGCCCCACGAGAAGCCCCGGTGATCCGACCGCAACCTTCCTGCGGCCGGACCGGGCGGGGTTGCCCTACGTTCCGAGTCGCCCCCCTAAGTTGTTCCTGCTACGCCAGCCTTTCGGCTGCCTTCAGCGCCCACCGGATGTGCCAGCCCAGCCGATCCCGGGAATACCTGTCCAATGCACGCTGGCCTGTAAGCATACCGGAGAAAAACACGGGCGTCGGCCGGCCGCGCAGAGACCAGACATGGTAGCCCTTCTCCTCGTGAAAGCAATTATCCGGTACAGGGCCGCCCCTCTGTATCAACTCGGATGCCAGCGCGTTGACAACGACAATGGCCATCGGCTGGAGTTGCTCCACAGCGCGGACGAACACGCGGAACTGCCGACGGGCGAAGTGACTGCCCCCTTGGTCCAGTTGAAGCGCTTCTTTCAGTACATTCTGCTGGGTCGCCCGGACAGCAAACACGTCGAGGTGCTCCCAGTTGCCGTCTGGTGCCAGCTCGTTAAACGGCCGAAAGAACGGGTGACGACGCCGGGCTTCGGCCTCAAGCTCGAGAACCCGCGACGCGATGCGCTCGTCGTCCAACTGGGACGCCCTCTCAATACGCAGGTCGGGGGCGTACTCCTTGACGACCGGATGCTCGAGGTCAGCCGAGGGATTAAGCCCGACGAACAGTACTGCACCGGAACGCAGCGGCGGGTACTGGATCGGCCACAGCTTGTCCAGGGCGGGCGGCCACGGACCTGGCTCCAGCGTATCTTTCCATAGCTGGCGCAGCCGGCGGTTGATCTCCTCGTGGGTCTCCATTGCTGTACCGCCTTTCGTGGGATCGCTGCCGACGTGGCTCGCGCAGGAAGACAGTTCAGAGCGTCGGGCGCCAGCCGAACGACCCGGGCAATACGGGGCTACCATACGTGAACGTGTGGAGTTCCCCTCTTTCCCATGTGGCTCGACCCCTGCCGGATGCGCTCCGGGGAATGCCCCTCGACCCCCACCGGGCTCACGACGTGGGCTTCCTGACGCGCCCCCCCGCACTTTCTCCCGGCCGGCACCAACAGGCTTCGGTACAACGGCCAATGGCTAGGTGACTTCAGTCAGAAACCAGGTTCTGCAGGGCGCCAGCCTGCTCTCGCTGTTGGCTCGCGAGAAGTGCGGAAGCTGGTAAATGGCCAGACCGTTATAGAGCACCTTGCGCCACTGGTAAATGCCCCGTCCCTGGGAGTAGGTACAGTTTGCCTGCCAGTCGAAGTCGAGGAAGTGCGGCGAGGCAAGCAATGCCAGGGTGTGTTTGCCGGCTACCACGACGATCCGAGCCTGGTGATCCTGAATGATGGTGCGGGCGAGTTCCCCCGCGTACTGCAGCGCTTGCTCGTACCACGGTGCCTTCTAGAGAGCCGTCGCCGAATGGGTGTGCCAAGGCACCAGGAACGCGTGAGTGGTCTCGTCCATCCATTCCCGCAGGCCCGGTACATTGAAGAAGCGGCGGAAGTTCCTCCAGTATGGAAGGCGACTGTTTTCATACAAGGGAGTCTTGTCGGGAGGCAGCAGGCTAAGCTCAAACGGGTGCTCGTCACCGTTGCCTCCGAGCCCCGCCGTGCCAGGATTGAGTCCGAAGTAGACTCTATCGGTTCGGGCGTAGCAGGTTCCAAGAAACAGGTTGCCCCCGGCTGCAAGCGACGGAGTTCCGAACTGCCTGACGAGGTTTTGATGGAAGGACAGTGCCTTTGCAACCGCTTGAGCGATTCAAGGTGCGACACCAGTGCCTCCTCCTCTCATCTTGCTGGCGACCCTGGCAGGGCTTTGCCTGTTCTTACCAATATAGAACTAAGAAAGCGCTGTCAAGCCGGCTTCGCTACCGGTGAAGCGGGCCGGCGAACCGACGGTACCGGTGAATGCCGGGGCCTCCGAGCCGATCAGCGACGTGGTTAGCACTGCCAGACCGATGTTGGCACGATAGGGCCGGGGGTGGGTGGTAACCTCGGATAACGTTTATCTCTTTGTTGGCGGCGCACGAGTGTAAGGCGCCCTTTCTGCAGAGGAGCCCCAGGGGATTGGGGAGCATGCCCTACGTGCGGCTGCGTCGGCCGTGGGGGCTTGGCTGGCTGTCGTTTTGGGGATGGCGTCTGTACCGGGACGACGAGAGGCAGTGGTATCTGGTTCACAGCGGGACCGGATCCGTGCGTCACCTCGGGCGAGCCAGCCCAGGCAGGGTCCCGCCCGGCGGGCCGACGCGGTGAGCCACCGGCCGGGCGGTTGACGGCCGGGCTCTTAGCCTCTCCCATGCCTGCGCCGGGAGTATGCCTTCACCTGGTTCCCTCGCTCGGGAGGGCATGGCTCGGCTGTTCTTGCAGGGCACCGTCCACAGCCTCGGCCCGGGTCCCTGGGCACCACGGACGGCGTCATGCGCCCCATCCTGGAGGCCTCGGGCCTCAAGGCCGGCGCGGACTTCTTCCTGGCCCACTCCCCCGAGCGGGTCGACCCCGGCAACAAGCGCTACACCACCAAGAACACCAACAAGGTCGTCGGCGCCTCCGACTCGGCCTCCCGGGAGGTGGCCCTGGCGTTCTACTCGCAGACCATCCAGCGCGTCGTCCCCGTCTCCTCGGCCGCGGCCGCCGAGCTGGTCAAGGTGTTCGAAAACACGTTCCGGGCCGTCACCATCGCCCTGGTCAACGAACTCGCCATGCTATGCGACCGCATGGGGCTCAACGTGTGGGAGGCGCTCGACGCGGCGTTCACCAAGCCCTTCGGCGTACTGCCCTCCTTCGGCGCGGCCGCCTAACCGCGAACCCCTTCACCATGGGAGGATGGGGTTTTCGACCGGCGGTCGAGCGCCTGCTCTTCCCGCCGCAAGCCGGCCGGCCGCCGTACCGAAACAAGCCTCGGATCCTGACCGTGCTGGGCCACTGCCAGGACCTCAGCTCACCTGGCCTCGCTTGAACTCGAAAGCCGCCGCCCCTGCATCGCTTCGCTGGCCTTTCAACAACCGCAGAACGCACCGGCTGGTCAACCACGGCCCCGTCTCATCCTCGCCATGCCGGGCCCGCATGTTCCCGCGACGAACGCAGCCGGTTCGGTTCTGGACACATCCCGAACCCGTTCGGCCCGTAGGGCCTCTTATCCAGAGATGGCTGAGGGACTGGCCCGATGACGCCCGGCAACCGGCCGCCGGCCGACAACGGCGGCACGCCGCCAACCCCAGCGGACGGGACGAGCAGGTCCCGAGAGATAAGGGGAAGATGAGGACGGAAACCTCTCCTGACAGCCTTTGGGCCATTACACCCTGCCTTCTCCGCCTGCGCGCCAACGCCGCGCCGCGGCACCACACAGGGAATCTCGATGACAGGCAGGGACGGAACATTCAGGGTGCCGCCACGGATCCGTGGTGCGGCCGCCAGTTGCCACGAACGCGACGAGTGTTGCGCAAGCAGCCTGCTGCGAGCGGCGGAAGCGGGGCAACGAGCCGGACACGTCGAGTGGGGGTTCGGCCTCCGCAGCGAGTCGCGAGGGCGCTTGCTGCCTGCCGGAACGCGCGAAACGACACGCCATGAGCGAAGGGGCGCACTGCCCGTTGCCTCCTGGATGGCCGCTGCGATCGGGCGGCGTACCCGCGCGGGCCGGCCGTGCACCGCCGCTTGCAGGTCGTGCGCCTTGAACAGACCGCGCTCCAGCCCCGAAGCAACAGCTTCCATGATATGGTGGGGATCCGTGCCGCCTTCCGCCGCATCCCGGTCCCCTGCACCGCGGCAACTCGCCCTGGTATGCCACACCCGGCTGAAGTCAGCCGGGGTGTGATGAGTCCCTTGGGCTCAATGCCACCGCTCGAAGGACAAGTCGGGCGTCGAGGTAGCGGGGTTCCGGCGAACCGGCGCCTGTCACACTCAAAGGCAGAGTCACCCACGCCTGTTCGCGTGCCCACATCGTCCCGCAAGGCTGCGGCGCTGCTCGTCGAGGAGGTGCTTGCTGGTAGTAGTACCGGTTCGCCGCAGGAACCTCACCGTCGCGTTGCGTACTTTCGCATCGAACCATGTTGGGGCCCGGCCAGGCGGCCCTGTCCCGATGGCAATAACTGGCTGGGCCGCGTAGAGAAGCCGTGACGGAGTTGCAAACGGGGGGAAGGCCCGGAGGTACGGGTTTTCCCCAGCATTCGGCAGGGAGCAGGCGTCACACAGGACGTGGGACAAGGCCCTCAGGGTGCCAGGATCGCGGTCGTCCATGACTGGCTCGTGACCCGGGGCGGGTCGGAGCGAGTGCTCGAGGCGCTCGTCGGGCTCCTCGGGTACCCGCCCGTCTATACGCTCTTCTACCAGCCCCGGGCGTTTACGGGCTCGCCGATAAGCCGGTGCCGGGTTGAGACGTCCGGGTTGCAGCGCCTGCCGGGGGCATTGTCACACCACAGACTGCTGCTGCCGCTCATGCCGTATGCCATCGAACAGTTCGACCTGTCGGGCTACGACATCGTCATCTCGAGCAGCCACGCGGTCGCCAAGGGCGTCCTGACGAGGTCGGACCAGCTCCACATCAGCTACGTCCACACACCGATGCGCTACGCCTGGGACCTATATCATGAGTACCTGGATGGCCCGGCCGTCACCGACCCTGATGAGCGAGGGCGGGAGGGCAGGAGCGGGCCTGGACGGCGGCGCCATCCGCTCCGAAGGGGTTTGAAGCGCCTGGTGACGGCCGCCGTCCTGCACTACCTCCGGATGTGGGATCTGGCCAGCGCGGCCAGGCCCGACGTGCTGGTGGCCAACTCCAGGTATGTGGCCCGCCGTATCTGGAAGACGTACCGGCGCCAGGCGCACGTGATCCACCCCCCGGTCGATGTGGAGCGTTTTCGGGCGGCGGCACGGCGCC
>JBFMCJ010000123.1 GCA_040754675.1 Bacillota bacterium | reverse complement strand
CAGAAGCTCATGACAGAGAGAAAAGCGGCCCGGCGCATCCGGCACCGGGCCGCCTGGAAGCCGTCACGGCGCCGGCATGAAGACAGCCGCGACCGCAGCCAAGCCGACCAGCACCAGGGCCCAGGTCAGCCGCCGGTTGCTCTGCTCCAGCGACTGCACCCTCTTGTTCAGCGCCTCCACGTCGCCCTGCGCGGCCTTCTGGGCAGACACCACCTCGAGGCCTGCGACCTTGTCCTCGAGTCCCGTGATGCGCTGGTCTGCCCTCACGACCAGGTCGTTCACCGCGGCAACGCTCTGCGCAAGGCCTTCCTGGGTGCTCGCGGCCACGCCGCTGCTCTCCTCCAGCGCGCCCACCCGCAGCCGCAACTCCTCGATGGCTGCGCTCAATTCGCTGACCCGCCGGCTGAGGACCTCTCGGATCGCGTCCACGTCGCCCCGCAACGCAGCCACGTCCACGTCAAGCCCCTGCAGTCCGAGCACCGGGCCGATGCGCTCGCTGAGCTTGGCGTCGAGCGCCTCCTCGAACTCCTTGGCCTTCACCATCTCCGCCGCCAGCGGGCCGAGCTTCTCTGGAGCCAGCTCCCTCTTGACCTGGTCGGCGACGATGGCGGCGATGGCCGCTCGCACCTCGTCGGTGATCCCCACCGGTTGCTCCACGACCACCCGCTCCGTCACCTGCGGCTGCTTCTCCACGATCACCCGCTCAACCGTCCGGGGCGGCGCCTGCGCCAGCTTCTCCTCCACCATCCGCCCAACATCCTGCGCCAGCGCCTCCCGCGCCGCCACAATCGCCTGCTGGATCTCCGCCGTGGCCCTGGCCATCACCCGCTGCGTGACGTCCCCCGCCACCTGCGCCGACAACCCCTGCACTTCCCCCGCCACGTCCTGCCGCACCACGTTCTCCAGGCGCGTCAGCATCCGGGAGAAGATCATGGCCGCCTCGTAGCGCGTCAGCGTCCGAGACCCCCCAAAGGTCCCGTCCGGATACCCCTGCACCAGCCCCGCCGCCGCCAGATTGGCAATGGCCTCGTACGCCCAGTGCCCTTCCGGCACGTCCACAAACGGGCTCTGTGCTGCCTCCGCCACCGGCACCGCCGCTGCCAGGGCCACTACTGCAAGCAGAACCGTCAGGGCCTTGCGCGACATCGCAGCCTGAACCCCCTCTATTACGGTAATTCGCGCCAGTCAAAAGTCGGGCCCCGCCGCCCAACTCCCAGCAGCCGCAGAGGGCATCGCCGGGTGGCGCCGCCTGCGGCGCTCTCGCCGCCGTCACAAAGACCAGAGACTGTAAGCAGGAATTCTGTGGTTGCCGCCCAGGTCCTGCTTGGGCCGGCAGGGTTCTGGCATTTCTACCAGATTGGTACCTCCTTCCTCCCCCCTTCACCCGCCGGATGGGCGCCGATCCCTTCCCGGTGCCTTGCCCGGCTCTTCTACCTGGAGGCGCACCGCCAACGGGCCGTCGGTGTTGTACGTGTCCTCGGCGGCCGTGGCCACCACCCGCGCCGGCCTGCCGAGCTGGCGCACCTGCTCCACCACGCGCACGAACTCGTCGGCGCTGACGAGCTTGCCCACCGTGCCATCCGGCCCTGTCACCATGCCGCCGTACGTGATCGCGACCTCGTTGGTACGGCCCAGGAGCTCCAGGACGCGGTCCTCAACCCGCTCGCTCGTCGGATCGATGAGCGCCTCCGCCACTACCTGGTCCTTTCGGAAAGCAAGGCTGCGGGGCACCAGTTCCAGCTGAACCACCACGGGTTCCCCTGCCAGCGTGTTGTGGTCCGCGCGCGCTCGCACCACCCACGTTCCCTTACCGGCAGAGAGGATCCGCACGCTCTCGTCGAACGCATCAGGCGAAAGGCGCACCAGGTCCTCCCCGCCCTGCCCCGAGCCCGCGCTCACCTGAAGCCGGCCTGCAGCAGCGGCCTCCACCTGCTTGAGAAACGCCAGCAGTTGGCGGCGCGCGCCCTCGGCCGTCCCGTCCGACGTGATGACCGCGGACAGCACGATCTCGTCCCGGCGGAACACCAGGTCCCCGTACTGGAGCCGCCGCGCGCTGTTCCAGAGGGCGATGATCGCGCCGCTCAGCTCCCGCTCGGTGCGCTCGAGGGAGGCCACCTGGCCCTGAAGCTCCTGAACCCGCGCTGCCAGCGTCTCTCCCAGTTGCTGTAACTGCTGCACCCGCGCGACCTGGAACGAGAGATCCTTGCGGGTCTGGTCGAGCCGCTTCTGGGCGTCGGTGAGCTCGGCCCGGGTGCGCGCCAGCTCATCCTCAACCTGGCCCAAGAGGCCCCGTGCCTGGCGCAGTTCCGCTTCGGCCCGGCCGCGCTCCTCCACGGCCTTGTCACGCTGCGAGACGGCCTGGTCTCGCGCCTTTGTCGCCTCAGCCAGCGCCCGCTGCCGCTGGTCCAGCTCCTTCTGGAGGCTCTGCAACTGGCGGCGGTTTTCGGCCAGCATGGCCTGGATCTCATCCATGCGGAACAGGGCCAGCCGCACCTCGTTGGAGGCGGCGGTAAGGATGGCGAGGGATGTGCCGGCGATGAGGACGCCGGTTGCCACCGTAATCACCATGGAGGTGTGGCGCGGTCGCAGCCCGAACAACGTGAGCCGCCGCCGGCCCACCCGCATGCCGACGCGGTCGCCGATGAAGGCGATGAGCCCTGCCATCAGCAGCAGGGCTGCGATGAGCGCCAGGCTGTAAATGTCGTGGCCCCCTCTTGGGCGCCGGCCGGCCCCCCTCGAACCGCCGCCGGGACGCGTCCCATACATCTATTCGGCAGGCGGCGCCCAAACCGCGGAGTCACCCGCCTGATGCCCGGCGGACCGGACCCCGCCCTACATGGAGAAGCTCTCGCCAAAATAGTAGCGCCGGGCCAGTTCATCACGGGCGATCTCCTCGAAAGGCCCGGCCACCAGGATGCGGCCCTGATGGATGATGTAGGCCCGGTCGGTGATGGCGAGGGTCTCCCGTACGTTGTGATCCGTGATGAGGACGCCGATCCCCTGCTCCACCAGCGCCCGCACGATGTGCTGGAGGTCGGCGACCGCGATGGGGTCCACGCCCGTGAACGGCTCGTCCAGCAGCAAAAACCGCGGCCGCAGCGCCAGCGCCCGGGCGATCTCGGTGCGCCGACGCTCGCCGCCGGAGAGGCTTGCGGCGCGGTGGTGGCGAAGCTTCGCCAGCGAGAATTGGGTCAGGAGTTGGGCGGTGCGGGCGCGGATCTCCTGGCGGCTCAGAGCAGTGAGTTCCAGGACGGCCTCCACGTTCTGTTCGACCGTCAGCCGCCGGAAGACGGAGGGTTCCTGGGCCAGGTAGGCCAGACCCAGACGGCTGCGCCTGTAGACAGGCAGCCGGGTAATCTCCCGGCCGTCCAGCAGAATCTCCCCGCCGTCCGGCCGCACCAGGCCTACCATCAGGTAAAACGTGGTGGTCTTGCCGGCGCCGTTGGGCCCGAGGAGCCCCACCACCTCGCCGCCGCGGACCTCCAGGCTGACCCCGTCCACCACGGGGCGCCCGCCATAGCGCTTGACCAGGTTGCGGGCGGCCAGGATGGGCGTGTTCACCCGGCGCCCTCCCGCACGGCGCTCACCTTCTGCCACCAGAGAAGCGTCTGCCTCAGCCCGGCCTCGAGGCCGACGGCCGGGCGCCACCCCAGCACCCTCTCGGCGCGCCCCGGATCCAGGCGGCTTTGGCGTATGTCTCCGGGCCGCACCTCCCCAAACGCAAGGCGCGGCTGACCGCTTCGCCCGGCTGCGGCCCAAAGCGCCCGTGCCAGCTCCAGGACGGTTGTCGCACTGCCCGCGGCCACGTTGAGCACGTTGCCGCCGGCGGCCTCCACGGCCATGGCGCGTGCTGTCGCCGCCGCCGCGTCCTGCACGTAGACGAAGTCCCGGCTCTGCTGTCCGTCTCCGTGAACCGGGAACGCCTCGCCGGCCACCAGCTTGCTCACGAAGACGGCCACCACCCCGGCCTCGCCCAACGCATCCTGCCGGGGACCGTAGACGTTGCCGTAGCGCAGCACGACCCACGAAGCGCCGGCCAGTTCGGAGAGCACCCGCACGTAATGCTCGGCAGCGAGCTTGGAGACCCCGTATGGGGAGAGCGGCACCGTGGGGTGGGCCTCGTCCACGGGAAGGTACGCCGGGGCCCCGTACACGGCCGCCGACGAGGCCAGGACGAGCCGGCTCACGCCGGCCTCCCGGCACGCTGCGGCCACCGCCAAGGTCCCCTCGATGTTGATGGCCGCATCCAGCCCGGGGTCAGTGACGCTTTTCGCCACGCTGACCTGCGCCGCCAGGTGTGCCACCGCTTCCGGCTTGAAGCGAAAGAAGAAGTCCCGCGCTTCGGGGCTGCGCACGTCGGCCTGGACCAGCTCGACGCCCGCCGGGACGTTCTCCGGGCGCCCCGACGACAGGTCGTCCACGACGCCTACGCTCCAGCCCTCGGCCATCAGCGCCTCTACCACGTGGGAACCGATGAAGCCCGCGCCGCCGGTAACCACCGCCCGGCGCCGGCCCCGTCTGCTCGTCTGCGGGGTGATGGGTCCTGAGCCCCCTTACGCGGGAACGGTCTGGAGCCGGTACAGCCGGGAGTAGAGGCCGCCCCGGCGCAGCAGTTCCTCGTGCGTGCCGCACTCCACGATGCGGCCCTGGTCCATGGCCACGATGAGATCGGCCCGGCTGACGGTCGATAACCGGTGGGCCACGATGAAAGTGGTGCGGCCCTGCATCAGGCGCGCCAGCGCCTCCTGGACCAGCGCCTCCGATTCGGCGTCAAGCGAACTCGTCGCCTCGTCCAGGATCAGCACCCGGGGGTTTCGCAGCATGGCCCGGGCGATGGCCAGGCGCTGGCGCTCGCCGCCCGACAGCCCCGCTCCCAGGTCCCCCAAAAGCGTGTCGTAGCCCTCGGGCAGCTTCTCGATGAACGGGGCCGCGTTGGCCATGCGGGCTGCCTCTTCGATCTGGCGGCGGGTGGCCCCGGGGAACCCCACGGCGATGTTCTCCGCCACCGTCAGGCGGAACAGCACCGTCTCCTGCGGGACCACGGCCACCAGCCGCCGCAGCGAACCGAGCCGGATGGACCGCAGGTCACGGCCGTCCAGGGTGATGCGCCCCTCGGTGGGGTCGAAAAAGCGCGGCAAGAGGCTGACCAACGTGGTCTTGCCCGCTCCGCTGGGCCCGACGATGGCCACCACCTGGCCCGGCTCGACGTTCAGGTCGATGTGGTGAAGCGCCTCAACCTCGGCGTCCTCGTAGCGGAAGCTCACGCCGTGAAAGGCGATGGCCCCCCTCACCTCGGCCGGGTCGAGCGGAACGGCGCCCGGCAGGTCGGCGGCCTCCGGCACCTGGGCCAGGATCTCGGCGGCCCGGTCCGCGGCGGCGACCCCCTGCTGCATCTGGGTGTAGACGCGGCCGATGCTGGAGACTGGCCCGGTCACGAGGCCCAGGTAGGATAGGAACGCCACCAGTTCACCCGTGGTGAGGTGCCCGGCCAGCACCTCGACCGCGCCCACGTACACCACCGCGGCCATCGAGGCCAGCATCAACAGCTCCACCACGGGGAACGCGGCTGCCATCATCTGCGCGGACTTCATGGCGGCGCTGAACTGCCGTTCGTTGGACGCCTGGAACCGCCGGCGCTGCTGCTCCTCCAGCGTGAACGCCTTGACGACCCGGATGGCGCTCAGGCTCTCGTGCAAAATCCCCGCCACGTCGGCGACGCGCTCCTGGGCTTCTTTCGTGTAGCGGCGGATCAGCCGCCCGTAAGCTTCCACCGCCAGGCCGGCCAGGGGTAGCACGAGAAACGCCACCAGCGCCAGGCGCCAGTGGACGTAGAAGACCACGGCGGTGGTGCCGAGGAGCATCGCGGCGTTCTGGACCAGCTCGGCAAGGCCCGGGCTCAGAGCGGCCTGGATGAGCGTCAGGTCGGAGGTGATGCGGGAGACCTGGTCGCCAACGCGCTGGCGCTGCAGGTAGCCGACTGACAGCCTCTGCAGGTGGTCGTGCAGGCGCGCCCGCAGGTCCGCCACGGCGCGCTGGCCTGCATAGGCGATGAGGTAAGTCGCGCCGAACTGCGCCAGGCCCTTCAACACGTAGATGGCCACCGTGATCAGGAGGACCCGGTAAAGCGCCGCCAGATCCTTGCCCGACAGCACCTCGTCGAAGAGGCCGCGGCCCACCACCATGGGCAGCAGAAGCGTGCCGGCCACGGTCACGGCCAAACAGAGCACGCCGCCGGTGAGCGGCGCGCCGTACTTGAGGATCTCCCGGGTAATCAGCCGCCGGCCTCGGGTCAGGCCGAGCGCGGCGCCGCCCGGAAGGCCCCTGCCGGCGCCGGTCATGGCGCGGCAGCCCCCCCCACCCCGAGCCGCGAAAGCACCTCGTTTGCGATACGCCGGGCCGCCCCCGGCGGCCCCATGGCCTGGCGAAGGGCGCCGCTCAGGGCCCTGCGCCGCGCGGCGTCCTGCAGCAGCGCCATGGCCTCCTGCGCCACTGCCTCCGGGCCGAACTGGCCCACGATCTGCGGGCCTATCATCCGGCCGGCCCTGCGTGACGGGATGGAGATCGGCCCGATCCGCGAGGCCCCGCGCCGCACGATGCCGGCCTTGAGGCGGGGACCCACGAATGGAATCGATCCGATGAGCCCCGGCACGCCTTCAAGGGGCACCAGTTCGGCGCGGTGCAGGGGCAGGATGGTGACGGTCGGCACCCCCAGGGCGCCCAGCTCCGCGGTTACCGTGCCGGGCACGGAGATGGCCACGTCGCACCGCGCCATGGCCTCGCTTCGCCGGACCCCTGTCCAGTCTTCGCCTGCCACCCACTCTATCGAGCTTGCGATGGCCGTAGCTGCCTCCTCGAGGCCCTCCTGGACTGCCGTTTGCGAACTGAAGGGCGAGCGCACCGCCACGAAGCGAACCGGCTCGCGCAGGCGCTCTTTTACGATGGCTGCCGCCCGCAGCATCATCGGCAGGACCCAGCGTACCTCATAATCCCGGCTCCCCGCAAACAGGCCGACCGTCAGAGGCCCGCCGGTGCCCGCATTTGACGCCTGCCCGGCTCTGGAAACCGCGCCGACCCTGGACAGGACCGCATCCACCACCAGGTCGCCGACCACCTCGACCCGGCCGTCCGGGGCGCCCATCGCCCGTGCCCGGCGGGCCGCCCCCTCATCCGGCACGAAGAAGCGCTGGTATGCCCAAAACCACCGGGCGCGCCCTTCGGTGTACGCCAGCGCAGGGTAGCGCAGCCGCCGCGCCGCGGCCGCCGCGTAAAAGAGGTCTCCGCCAAGGAACAGCACGAGCCCCCGCCCCGCGGGCCGGTACCCTGGCGGCGGCACACCTCGGAGCAGGAACCGCCACATATCCGACGGTCCAAACACCCCGTCCCACGGCCCGAGCGCCCGCAGGGCGTCGAGTTCCCTGCCCGAGGCGAAGTTGCACGGCGGCGCCCAGGCGAACAGCCGCACCCGGTGCGTGCTTGCCGCAAGCCGGCGCCGTAGCTCCGCCGCCACGGGGAACAGCCACCCGGAGATCTCCCCCGGGCCGTTGGCGGTCACGATGAGGTCCGCCGGCTCCTGCCGCCCGCCCGGCGCCGCACCGCCCGTTCGCTCCGCCCAGCTCACCGGCCCGCCACCTCCAGCACGACCCGGGCGGCCCGGCGCGCGGCGCCCGGCTCCCCCAGGCGCCGGCGGACCTCGGAAAGTTCCTGCCGCTCCGAAGCGAGCCGGTCCGGGCGTTCGAGACGGTCCAGAAGCGCTTGCGCCACCCGCTCGGGGCGTGCGTCGTGCTGCAACAGTTCCTCTACCACCGGACGGCCGGCCACAATGTTGGGCAGCGAAACGTGTGAGACGCGAACGAGCCGCTTCGCCAGCCAGTAAGTCGCCTCGGAAACCCTGTAGACGACTACCATCGGTACCTGCCACAGCGCAGCCTGCAGCGCAGCCGTGCCCGCGGCCACCACCGCCGTCTCGGCGACGGCCAGCGACCGCCATATGCCGCCCCCGACCAGCCGGATGCCCAGTTCCCGGTGCGCCACGCCGCCGGCGGCCACGAGAAGTCCAGAATCGATCCCCGGTGCCACGGAGGCGACAAAGCGCACGTCCGGGCGGGCAGCGTGGATAGCCTGCGCCGCCCGGACCATGACCGGGTAAAGCGTCTGGATTTCCTGAAAGCGACTGCCCGGAAGCAGGGCCACCACGGGCCCGCCCGGGGCGAGGCCCACCTCCCGCAGCGCGGCGGCCGCTGGCGGGCGCTGGGGAACGTCGTCCAGGATGGGATGCCCGAGCCACTCGGCCGGCGCGCCGGCCTGCCGGTACAGCGGCACCTCGAACTCGAAGACGCAGATGACCCGGCTCGCAAACGCCGCCACGGCCCGGGCCCGGCCCGCGCCCCACGCCCAGACCGCTGGCGCGACGTAGTAGACCACCGGAATGCCCATCCGGGCAAGGAGCGGCCCGAGCCGCAGGTTGAACCCGGGAAAGTCGATGAGAACGGCGACGTCCGGCTTCAACCGGCGGGCTCCCTCCGCCAGTCTCGCAAGGACGCGCCGGTACAGGGGGTATTCCCGGAGCGACTCCACGAAGCCGATGGCCCCTCGCCCCGTCACGTCGAAAAGCAGATGGACGCCCTGCGCCCGCATCGCCTGGGCGCCCATGCCGAAAAACCGCACATCCGGCTGCTCATCGCGAAGGGCCTGGACGAGCCGGGCGCCGTACCCGTCGCCAGAGGCCTCGCCGGCCACCAGCATGACGCGAAGGGCGCGCCCGGCACCGGCGCTCGGGCCTGCGCCTCTGGCCTGCCTAACAGGCGACAACGGCGATCCCGGCCCTGTCGGCTGCTCGCACCACAGCCTCGCGGTGCAACACGAGGCACCGGCCCGCCTCGATGGCCAGGCACGACGCTCCGGCCGCCTTCATGGCGCGAATGGTGTCGGGCCCCACCACGGGCGTGTCGAAGCGAGGATCCTGGTCCGGGCGGCTTGCCTTCACCACCACGGATCCGGGGCCACCCAGGCGCCCCGCCCGCCGGATCGTGGCGTCGGTGCCTTCGACGGCGGTTTCGACCGCCACAACCACCCCGTTTCTCACCACCACGGTCTGGCCGATGTCGAGGGCCGCCACCTCTTTCGCAAGCCGCCGGCCCACCTCGATATCGGCCCGCTCCCGCCGGTCAGGCGCCCGCGCCGCCAGCACCCCCGGGGGCGCCAGCAGGTGGCCTAAGAGCTCGTGCTGGCTGCCCAGGCGGATGCCCCGGCTCGCCAGCGCCCCGGCGAATACCTGCGAAAGAGCCTGGTCTTCCTTGAAGCGGCTCCTTTCGTAAAGCTCACGCCCTTCGCCGGCCGCCGCCTGTTCGAAGAGGGCGCTCGCCCGCAGGCGGTCGATCTTGCCCGCGGCGTAAACCACCTCGACGGGGTGCTCCAGAAACGTCGCCACCAGCTCGTCCCAGTCGTACGCCTTGAGCTGCCGTTCCC
>JBFMCJ010000122.1 GCA_040754675.1 Bacillota bacterium | reverse complement strand
GACGCGGTCATGAAGAGCGACACCCAGGCCTCGGCCGGGGCGACGGGAAGATGCTCGACCCCCCTGGAGAGGATGTAAGCTCACCCTCTCCATCAGCGGTCTTGCCTACCCCTTGACGGCCACCATGACGAGGCGGCGGGCCTGGTGGTCGTAGGGCGTCCCGTCGAGGCTCCCGTAGGCCTGCACCGAGGAGAAGCCGGCCTGCGACAACACCTGGCGCAGTTCGGCGGCGCTGTAAAGGCGGTGCCCGAACTGAAACTCGTGCAGGGTAGCGTCTTTGAGTATCATCCAGCGGTTCTCTATCCAGCTCCAGTCCCGGGCGACGCGGCGTTCCTGAAAGAATATCGAGCCGTCCGACAGCGGAAGCCATGAACGCTCGACGAAGACGCGGGCCAGCACCTCCTTGCCCATCATCTCCAGAACCGCTTTCCCTCCCGGGCGCAGGGACTCCCACATGTTTCGGGCGACCTGGAGGTCATCGACCGGATCCTCGAAGAAGCCGAACGACGTGAACATGTTGATGACCAGGTCGAAGGCGCCGGGGCGCCTGAAGTGGCGCATGTCGCTCTGAACGAGTTCCAGGGGTAACCCTTCGGCATCCGCCCGCCGGCGCGCCTCGGCCAGGAAGGCGGCCGTCCGGTCGGCGCCTGTTACGCGAAAACCCCTGCGGGCGAGCTCGAGGCTGTGGCGGCCCGGGCCACAGCAGAGGTCGAGAATGCTGGCGCCAGCTTCAGGCTGAAGCAGCCGGAGCAGGGCGTCCACCTCCTGTGAGGCGGCCTGCCATCGGGTCTCGTCGAACAGAACCAGCCCAAACGTCTCCCAGAACCGGTCCTCGTCATGCCACCGGATCATGGCTGAGCAACCCCCATCCTACTCAGCAGATTCCACAGCGCCGCCGCCACACCCTGGGGACCGCCGAGCATGGGAAAGTGGCCGCCTTTGAGTTCGGCGTAAGCCCACCTGGCCAGCCTTGCAGCAGGAGGACTCCCTTGGCCGTTCCCGAATCTCCGCGCCCTGCGGCGGGTGGACGACGTCACCACCCCGCCTCCTATGAGGGGGACAGCGTTGCGTATGCACGTAGATCTCACAGGAAGGGCCGCCATCGTCACGGGGGCGGGCGAGGGCATCGGGCGAGCAATTGCCACGCGGCTTGCTGAAGCAGGTGCCCGGGTGGCCATTGTCGACATCGATGAAGAGGCGGCCCGGGATGCCGAGGCGGAGCTGCGTGAGCGCTCCCTCGAGGCCATGGCCGTCGTGGCTGACGTGGGAGACCCTTCCCAGGTGCGCCGGGCGGTACAGGCCGTGGCGGATCGCATGCGCCGAGTGGACATCCTGGTGAACAACGCCGGCATTCCCTCGCCGGCCCCGTTTGCTGACCTTACGCCTGAACAGTGGGATCGGGTGCTTGCAGTCAACCTGAGGGGCCCCCTCCTGATGGCCCAGGCAGCTGCCCCGCATCTGCGCCGTCACCGGGGCGCCATCGTCAACATCGCCTCGACCCGCGCCCTGATGTCCGAGCCCAACACAGAACCCTATTCGGCCTCCAAAGGCGGGCTGGTGGCGCTGACGCATGCCCTCGCCATCACGCTGGGGCCCGAGGTTCGGGTGAACTGCATCAGCCCCGGGTGGATCGACACGTCTGCATGGCGGCGCCGAACTCGCCGCCGGCCCCCGGATCTGCGACCCACCGACCACGCGCAGCACCCGGTCGGGCGGGTCGGGCGACCCGAAGACGTGGCGTCCGCCTGCCTCTACCTGGTCTCGGACGAAGCCGGGTTCGTGACGGGGGTAAACCTGGTCGTGGACGGCGGCATGACCATCAAGATGATATACGCACCGTAGGGGGCCTGCGCGCCCGGTGGTGGCGGACCGACTGACCGTCAGTCGGTCCCGCCCGTGCTGCCCTGAGGCGCTACGCGGCCCGTGAGGCGGCGCGCCTTGAACGCCAGCAGGGGCGGGAAGAAGGCCCGCCGGTGATCCCAGCAACCTGGCGGATGGCAGAACTCCACCGTATCGAGGCTCGGGGAACCTCGCCGCCAGTTTCTAACCCAGGGCTTCACGCACCCGCAGCTTGCACACGAAGAACCCCTCCATGGTGGCGGAGGGCGGAATCCGCATGGCATGGCGAAGCGCCGGGTGATAGGACACGTCGCAGCATTGGGTCATCCCTGCCCACCGGCCCGGAACGGCAAGCGTGACGGGCAGCACCTCGAGCGCGTCGCCGAAGCGCCGCAGGGCCCAGTCGATAACCCCCTCGTTCTCTTCCGGGTTGAGCGTGCAGGTCGAGTACACCAGGGTGCCGCCCGGCTTCACGGCCCGCAGGGCGCTCAACAGGAGCCGGCGCTGAACAGACACCAGGCGGCGGGTGAGCCGTTCCGACCAGTGGCGGTACGTGCCCGGGTCACCCGCGACGAACCGCCCTTCCCCGCTGCACGGCGCATCCAGCAGCACCCGGTCGAAGGCGGGCCCGAACCTGGTGCCGAGCCGGCGGCCGTCGTCCACGGCCACCTCGGCGATGGTGACCCCCTGGCGTGCGAGGTTGAACCGCAGGCGCTCGGCCCGCGCGGGATTCGAGTCGTTGGCCAGAAGGTACCCCCGGTTTTGCATCATGGCGGCCATCTGGGTCGTCTTGCTGCCCGGGGCCGCCGCCACGTCCAGCACCCGTTCGCCGGGTCGAGGCTCCAGCGCGAGGGGTGGCAGCATGCTGGAGAGGC
The DNA here is from genome assembly GCA_040754675.1 of Bacillota bacterium. NCBI lineage: Bacteria > Bacillati > Bacillota > Bacillota bacterium. Next base: position 6,899 of record JBFMCJ010000122.1, on the reverse strand, counting down.
TCTGGAGGTAGAAGTGGCCCTCCCGATAGCCGGGCAACGCCTCGAGTTGGGCCTCGCGGACGTTTTTGGCGATGAGCGCGTCCGGATACCAGGAAACCCGCTCCACTTTCACGCCGGCCTCACGGAACGCGGCCAGAAGCGAGCGCACATCGGTCTTCAGCGTGTTCACCCGCAGGGTGGTGGGGCGGGGGGCGCGCATGCCCGCCAGGATCCGTTCGGCCTGGGACGCGGGAAAGCTGGCGCGCAGGCGCTCGACAAAGGCGTCAGGGAGCCGCGCTGTACGTGTTCGCATCAGGTACAACTTACCACACGGCTGCAGGCTACGCCGTGGGCTCCCAAGAATACCAAACCTGGCAAGTTCGGGGCTTGCCTGGAAATCGGGCGGCCCAGGGTACGAACCGTAGCCACTCTCAGACTCAGGGGGCCACCCAATGGGTCGTCAACGTTTCCTCACGAAGCCGGGCCTGACGATCTTCATCGCTTTCCTGGTCGCGGCCGTCTCCGTTGCAGGGTTCGGCTCGGGTGTGGCGTTCGCCAGAGAGGCCGGCAAGACGGGCGGCCAGGCGTTCGGTAGCCGGCCGTCCGGCGACCCCACCGGCCGCGCATGGTTCACCCTGGAGACCCCGCACTTCTTCGTCCACTTCCCCGAGGGCTACGAGCAACTGGCGCGCCGGGTGGCGGCCGTCGCGGAACGGGTTCACCCAGTGGTGTCCGCCCGGATCGGCCACGAGCTCGCCTCGAAGACCCACGTCGTGTTGCAGGACGCCGCCGACCTGGCCAACGGCATGGCCTATTTCAGCTTCTACAACCAGATCATCCTCTTCACGGTCCCGCCCCTCGACTGGGCTTACACCGCCGGCATGCCCGGCACCATGACGGACTGGCTGGAATTGCTGTTCACCCACGAGTACGCGCACGCCGTGCACCTGGACATGGCGGGCGGCGTCTACGGCACCATCCGGAGGCTGTTCGGGCACGTGCCCTTGCTGAGCACGCCCAACGTGACGGAAAGCTATGCCCTCATCGAGGGCTATGCCTCGTATGAGGAGACGCTCCTGAACCGGGGCCGGGGAGCCGCGTCGTTCTGGGACATGTTTCTGCGGGCCGCGGTGCTCGAGGGGCGGCTGCTGGCCCCCGACCAGGCCCTGGGCCGCTATGACCTCGAACGCTGGGACCCCGCAGGCACCGTCTACCTCTACGGCTACTCGTGGCAGCAGTACCTCGCCGAACGCTTCGGCGATACAGCGGTACACGAGGTGCACCGGCTGAACGCCACGCTGGGAACCACCGCTCCGCCCGGCACGGCGCTCACCCGGGCCACGGGGGAGAGCCTGCGAGAACTCTACGAGGGCTGGCGACAATCCCTGGAACGCCGCTACGCGGCGCAGAGGGCCGACATCGACGCCCGGGGCGTTACCCCGTTTGAACGCCTGCCGAGTCAGGGCTGGCTTGCGTTCCGGCCTCGCTACTCGCCAGACGGCCGGCTGCTTGCCTATCAGGCGGCGGGCGGGCCGGTGGGGGCCGCTATCCGGGTCGTGGATCTCGCGACGGGCCGGGAGCGAGTGGTGGCAGAGGGGGCGTCGGGTGGCTTCGACTGGACCCCGGATGGCCGCTTCATGGTCTTCGCAGCGCTGGCTCCGGAGGGAGCAACCGGCCGGCAACTGTTCGACCTCTTTGGGGTCGAGGTGGCCACGGGCCGCGTTCAGCGCCTGACGCGGGGCCTGCGTGCCGCGGCGCCCGCGGTCTCGCCTGACGGCGGGAGGGTCGCGTTCGTGCAGCTCGACGGCACCGGGATGACCTCCCACGTGGCAGTGGCGGCGCTGCGCTTCGAGGGTGGCCGGCTGGCCGTAGGTGAAGTCGAGCGATGGCTGGCCGGCGACGGCGGGCGGTACGCCGAGGGGGTGACGTGGGAACCAGGCGGCGGGCGCCTGGCCGTACAGTGGGCCGGCGGCGGACAGACGGGGATCGCCCTCGTCAGCGGGGTTACCGGGGGAACTGGCGGCTCGAAGCGGTTGGACCTCCGGGAGGCTGCAGCGCTCGTGACGGAGGCCGCCAGCGTGGCGAACCCGGTTTTCACAGGGGACGGCCGGTACCTGCTCTTCGAGTCGGACCGCACCGGCGTCTCAAACCTGTATGCGTACGAGTTGGCGGCCGGGCGGCTGTACCAGATCACCAACGCCGTCAACGGGGCGTTTTTCCCGGCGCCGTCGCCGGACGGCAGCACCCTTGCGTTCAGCGCCTATACGGCGGACGGTTATGTCCTGGTGACCATGCCGTTCGAGCCGAGGGCGTTGCGGCTGCCTGACCCGCCATTCGCCGGTGCCCACTGGGAAAGGGCCGCCTGGGCCAGGCAGGTGGATGACCTATGGAGGCTTGGACCTGACCTGGCCGAGCCGGACAGCGGTGCGCCTATCCGACCGTACTCGGTGCTTTCGAGCCTCGTCCCGACCTGGTGGCTCCCGGTCGTCGGCTCGGACGGCAAGGACCTGGCGCTCGGGGCGGTCACGGGCACCTGGGATGCCCGGATGAACCACCTCTACATGGTGTCCGCCGACTACGCGCCTGCCACCGGAACGGTGGGTGCCTCGCTTCTCTACCAGTGGACGGCCCGGCCGTTCTCCGGAACCGGCCCGTCGGCCACGGTTCTGCTCAGCCAGGGGCGCAAGGTAGCCGATGACGGGCAGGCGGCGGGTAAGCACGTGGTTGTGCCGTTCCAGCAGGCGTCGGCGACGCTGGCGTATACGCTTGACAGCAGCCTGAACGCAGGCTCGCCGACCACCCACAGGCTGTATGCGGGCGTAAGCGCGGTCGGCTCGGTTTCGGCCGCGGCAGAGTCAGAGGTAATCCTGTCCGGCGGATGGCGGCGTTCCGCCCGCTGGGGGGCCGACCGCACCGAGCGCACGCGGTTGCTGGGCCTGGAGGTCGCAAGTGCCGTCACCCAGGGCGGTGCACCTACGCTCATGGCCACGTGGGCCGAGAGGGTGGTGTGGCGGCTGGGCGGCTCGGTTGGCGTCAACGCTGCCGGCGCCATCACCCGGCGCACAGACGGGCTGATGCTGGGCGAGGGGCCCTTCACGGTTCGTGGCCTGCAGCCGGACGAGGGAGTCCCGCCGTCCCCAGGCTTCTCGGCGTTCCAGCTGAGCCTCGAAGGGGACTTCCCGGTGCTGCGCATCCAGAGAGGGCTCGGCATGTGGCCCGTCTTCCTCGGGCGGCTGTCGGCGGCCCCGTTCGTTGAAGGTGCCGCGGTGACCGGGATCCAGGGGAGCGGGGGCCCGCTGTTCGCCGCAGGGGCTGCGGGTGCAGAACTGCGCCTGGACGTCAGCCTGGGCTACGGGGTGCTGGCGCTCCGGCCGGCGTTCGGCGTGGCGTACGTGTTCGGAAGCGCGCCGGCCCAACCGCAGTTGCGGTTCATAGCGGGCGTGGGGTTCTGATGAGGCTCTCTGGGCCTCCGGTTGCCACGGTATGCCCCCGCTCTTCGTGGATGCGAATCACCGCTCGAGAAGAACTTGATCGGCGCCATTGCCCAAAGCGCCAGCAGGCCCTCCAACACCGCTCCTTGATGCCCTCCTGAACCCGGCCGGCCGCTTCAGGCCTCCCGAGCGCACACCCTGTTGACATTCCTGCCGTGCCCCCGGTAGAATGACGGTACCGCTGGAATATGCTGGGGTTCTCTACCTTCCAGGCCACCCTTCGGAGGTCGCGGCGGTGGTGCAGTTGCGGCGCTCTGGCACCCCGATTGAATCGGTGAGGGCTGACGGGCTCGACATCGAGCTCCTTTCGACCGGGGACGGCACCGAGGTCATTCGACACGTCTTGCGGCCGGGGGCCCGGTGGGCCCTTCGCCCTGCCGAAGGGTGGGACGCGCTCGAATGGTTCATGGTGCTCTCCGGCACATTGCGGTGGCTGCGTCCGGACGGTGACATCCTGCTCCACGCCGGAGACCACGTGGCAGCTCGCCCGGTCACTGAGGATTGTCTGTTCCAGGCCGAGGGGGAGGTCGTACTTTTATATGTCACGTCCCAGCCGGTGTTCCACCGTTACAGCCGGGAAACAAGAGAAATGATGGAGCTGGCGGTTGCCGTCGAAGAAAAGGACGGCTACACCGCCGACCATTGCAGGCGCATCATGACGCGTTCCATGCAGGTGGGGCGGAGTCTTGGGTTGTCAGCGCAACGGCTCTTTGCCCTGCACTTTGCGGCTTTCCACCACGACCTGGGGAAAGTGGCCATTCCGGACTCCATCCTGGGGAAGCCCGGGCCTTTGACCGAGGACGAGTGGGTCGTCATCCGCCGGCATCCGATCGTGGGCCGAGAGATGATTGAACGTACGCACATGCAGGAGGCCGGGCCTATCATCGAGCAGCACCACGAGAGGCTGGACGGGAGCGGTTATCCGTATGGATTGAAGGGCGACGCGATTCTGGTCGAGGCGCAGATCGTAGCCGTCGCCGATTCGTACGACGCCATGACGTCGGATAGGGTATACCGAAGGGCAAAGACGGCGGAAGAGGCAGCTGGGGAGCTGAAGGAAAAGGCGGGCGTTCTGTATCGGGACGACGTGGTCCAGGCATTCCTGCAGTGCCTGGCCGATGAACGGTCGGTGCACGAAGACAGCACCGCGAGGGGGGCGTGACCTGTGATGTTGAACAGGCGCGTGTTGTGGGCCGTGGTGGTGTTGTTGCTGGTGTCCACGGGCTCTGCGCTGGCCGAGTACCGGCAGGAGAACGACGTCACGCTGTCCGCGTCGGTGGCAAGCGATACACTGGATACGAGCGCTTTGGGGCAGTCGGGTGAGTTGACGTTCGGCTTGCAGGAAGACTTGCACGGGACGGTAGCAGACACGACCGGGGCTGAGGTGGACCATTCTTACGTCTGGGTCGAGGTAAACGGCACCAGGGTGGTGGCGCTCGACCCTCCGGCCGCGATGTATTCGGACAGGAAGTAGCGTGTCAGCTCGGGTATCCCGCTTTCTCCTCCGTGGAGCCGGGGGGGAGGCGGGCTGCGCTTCTCGGAAGGGCCCGCTTTGACGGCCGCTGAACGCCCCCGGGATGCGACGTCCGGTTGCTGGGCGGGTCGCATCCGGGGGCGTGCTGTCGCCTGCTCAACCACCCCCCAACTCGCACGGCGCCGATGTGAGACAGACCGACTGCCTGGAGGATGAGCATGGCCGGTTCGCCCGGCGCAGCCTGTACAATCCAAATCGGAGGATGGTTGCACGCAGGTATGGCGTGGCGTCGAGTGGCAGGCGCAGTGGCAGCATGCGGGCTGCTGGCAGGCCTGCTGGCCGCGTCGCTTCCAGCGGCGGCCCTGGGTTTTCAGCCGATCGACCCCGTTGTCTCGTCCAACCTGGTGCTCCCGCAGGGCTTCCGCTACCAGATCCTCATGTCCGAGGGCGACCCGACGCAGAACGGGACCTATCTCGACCGCAACGACCTGACGGTGTACGTCCCGTTGGACGGCTCTGACCTCGGTTACCTGTACGTGAGCCACGAGCTTCGGCGGGGCGGCGGCACGCGCCTCACGCTGGCCCGAGAGGGTGAGGACTGGCGCGTGCTGCAGGCCGTCAGCGTCAACTTCGCGTTGGTGGGCGGCACGTGGAACAACTGCGCTGGTTCGCTGACCCCCTGGGGCACCATCCTGTCGGCCGAGGAGTACGAGCCGCGCCGCGTGCAGGACATCCCCGAAGGGATGATCAGGGACGTCAACCGGTACGGCTACATCGTGGAGATCGATCCGGTGACGCTGCACGTGAAGAAGCACCACGCGATGGGCCGGTTTTCGCATGAGACAGCCCTTGTCATGCCGGACCGGCGTACCGTGTATCTGACCGACGACTTTCGCGGCGGGGTGCTCTTCAAGTTCGTGGCCGACCGGCCGGAAGACCTGTCAAGCGGAACCCTCTATGCCCTCGATGCCCGGGGGCGGCGCTGGATCGAGCTGCGGAGGGATCAGGCCGTGCTCAACGAGGCCCGGGCCTGGGCGCTGGAGCACGGCGCCTCGCCTTTCGACCGTCCGGAGGACATCGAGTACAGCCCGCTCGATGGCATGCTCTACATGGCCATCACCGGCGACAACCGCAAGCCCGCCCCCGACAACTACGGGCGGGTTGTGCGTATCAACCCGGTGACGCTGGAGCTTACGACGTTCGTGAAGGGTGGCCCCGAGACGGGCCTGTTCAACCCCGACAACCTGCAGTTTGACAGCGAGGGCAATTTGTGGATCTTCGAGGACAAGTACGGTGAGTTCATCAACGAACGGTACGGCAACAACGCAGTGTGGGTGGCGGCGCCGGACAGGCAACTGCGGCGGTTCGCCCAGATGCCCAGGGGCGCCGAGGGTACGGGGCCCTTCTTCACGCCCGACGGCAAGACGCTGTTCTTCAGCGTGCAGCATCCCTATGCCCCGTGGAAGGACTCGGTCGTGGCAGTCCGGGGATTGTGAGCACCTGACCGGCCGGGGCAAGGGAGCGAGAGCCCAGAGCATCCGGTCAAGGCGAAAAGGGGGGCCCGACGGGACGCCCCCCTCTTCCTGCGCGGCGGTTTAGCTTTCCTCGCTCTCCGGGTGGCTCCAGTGCTTCTTGACGCTTTCGATGGAGTCGCCGTCGATCACGTACTCCGCATCCGGGCCGCGGAACGTGATCAGCCGGCGCGCCGGGTCGAAGCTCGTATCTCCCAGGTGAAACTCGAACACCTGCCCGCTGACGGTGCGGACGATGACTTCGCCCCACTGCTTGAGTTGCTCCTGGACCACTTCCATTTTCACGGCGCATGCCTCCCTCACATTCGGGCGCTGGTAGTTTGCGACGCGGTACCGGCACTACACGGTCAGAGCTTCTTGAGACACAGATACCAGTCTTTGCAATCGTACCCTTCAGCACCCGCCGCTGCCACTCGCTGGGAA
>JBFMCJ010000121.1 GCA_040754675.1 Bacillota bacterium | reverse complement strand
GTGGCCGGCCATCCGGCAGGGAGCGTGGAGTCGAAGGCAGCCGTTGGGTTCTTACCGCAGCGCATTGACCTCCCGGAAAACGTCGAGGTGGTGGAGGTCCTCCGGTTCTTTGCGGGGTTGAGGGTCCCGGGGAGGGCCGGCGAAGCCGTCCGGGAGGCCATCGACGCAGTGGGGCTTTCTGGCCTCGAGCGGCGGCCGGTTCAGGAATTGTCGGGCGGCATGTTGCAGCGGGTCGCTCTGGCCCAGGTGGTGCTGGGGAACCCCCCCGTGCTGCTGCTCGATGAGCCCGCCCTCAACCTGGACATCGAGGGCCGGCAGCGCCTGAGAGGGATCCTCGACGGCGTGCGCCGGCGGGGCGGGTGCGCCCTGGTCTCCAGCCACCTCCTGGACGAGGCCCTCCAGAGCGCCGACCGGGTGGTGATCCTGCAGGGCGGGCGGATCCTGGCGGACGAGAGCGTGGCCGCCATCGCGGCGCGCCTCGAAAGCCGGCTTCACGTGGAGATCGAGGATGCACCTGCCGCCCGAGGTTACCTGGCCGGCCTGGGCTACCGGGTCTCGAGCAACTCCGCCGGGGGCCTGGTGGTGTCGTGCTCGCCGGATCTGGCGGTGCGGGTGCTGGGTGAGTTGCACAACGCCGGCTTTTGCCCGAGGGATTTCCGCACCACTCGCATGACCCTCGAGGAACTGGTGCTGAGCTACCTTCAGGCGCCGCCGGGCGGCCGGCCCGGGCGGGCCGGCGGGGGTGGGGGGTGAGGGCATGGCGCGGCGCCGCTGGACGGTTTGGGCTGTCGTCGGGGTCATCGTGGTGGCCGGGGCCGTCGCCCTGGTGAGCTTCCGGTCTGAAGGGAAGCCGCCCCCTGCTCAGGTGCTCTACGGCGTCGACACGTGCGACGAATGCGGGATGGTCTTGAGCGAACCCCGGTCGGCTGCGCAGCTCATTTCCCGGGAAAAGGTGGCGAAATTCTGCGACGTCGGGTGCCTGGTGGTCTACCAGTTGCGCCACCACCCGGACTGGCAGGGCGTGCGAGTTGCCTACGTGCCCGACTGGAACACCCACGAGTGGATCGACGCGCAGACGGCGTGGTGGGTGACGACCCGCCACAAAACGCCGATGCTGTACGGCCTGGTCACCCTCGAGGACCGGGGCGAGGCGGAACGGATGGCGGCGGAGCACGGCGGCCGGGTGCTCACCTACGCCGAGGTCGCGGGCCTTGACCTGTTGCGTGAGGAGGCGAGGCGATGAGGGTGCGGGTGCTCCGCCACGTCGCGGCAGCCGAGTTCCAGGCGACGAGCCGGGCCCGGTGGGCGTCCGTGTTCGCCGTCACGTTCGCGGCCCTGGCGCTGGCCCTGTCGTACTTCGGCATGTTCCACGCCGGGTTCAGCGGGTTCGTGGGGTTCGTGCGCACCTCGACGAGCCTGCTCAGCGTCTGCACCCTGATGCTCCCCCTGGTCGCCCTGACCGTGGGGGCGCTGGCCTTCTCGGGGGAACCGGAGCGGCACCACCTGATCCTGGTTCAGCCGGTGACGCACGCCGAGGTGGTGGCCGGGCGCTATCTCGGGCTCCTGGCCGCTCTGGCCGGGGCTGCCGTGGTTGGCTTCGGCGCCGCCGGGGTGATCATCGCCCTGAGGGCCGGGAGCGAAGGGTGGCTGCGGTATGCGGGCATCATCGGGCTTTCCGTGGTGCTCCTGGCGATCTCCCTCGGCATCGGCGTGCTTGTAGGGGTGGCCTCGAGGGAGCGGAGCCGGGCCCTCGGGGCGGCCGTCGTGGTGTGGGGCCTTGCGGTGGTGCTGTACGACCTGGTGGTGATGGGCGTGAGCGTGATGGTGAGCGGCGACGTGATCCGCCCCATGCTGCTCACGCTGGTCATGGCGAACCCCGTGGACCTGGTGCGCGTGCTGGGGCTTTTGACCATCGGGGCCCGCGCCAGCCTGGGGGCGCCGGGGGCGGTGCTGGCTGCCGCCTTGAACGAGCTGTCCGGCAAGGTGCTGATGCCGCTCGCCGTGACGCTGTGGCTGGTGCTGCCCCTCTACATCGCCTACCGGCACATGCAGCAGCAGGATTACTAGCGCACGGGCAACCGCCCGCGCCGCCCGATCGAAAAGGGCTCAGGCTCAGAAGCGCATCAGAGGTTTGACAGGAAGGAGGATGGGTGGGGATGGAGCGGTCCTGCAAAGCGAAGGTGGCGCTCGCGGCAGCGGCCATCGCCGTTGCCGTGGCCGGCGTCGTGACAGGTGTGGTCGCGCAGTCCGTGGCGCCGCCGGAGATCGTGTACGGTCAAACCCGGTGCTCAAACGCCCCGTGCAAGATGATCATCAAGGATCCGGAGCACGCGGCGGCCATGGTGGCAGCGGACGGCAACCACGCCTTCTGCGACATCGGGTGCCTGCTGGTCTACCTGAAGACCCGCCACCCGGAGGGTGAGAACGTGGTGGCCACGTTCGTGCGGGACTGGCCGAGCCAGGAGTGGGTCGAGGCTCGAACGGCGGTGTACGTCCGCACCGATATCCGCACGCCGATGCGCTACGGGCTGATCGCGTTCAAGGACAGCCACGCGGCGGCCGAGTACGCGGCCGAGCACAACGGGGAGGTTCTGGGGTTCAAGGAGGCCACCCACTACGTGATGACCGAGCGGGCCAAGCGGATGGGTGGTTCCGGCGGGCACGAGCACTGATCCAAAGGGCCGCACCGGCACTTGAATAACGCGGAAACCAGGACCGCCGGCCCGGTTTGACGGATCCCCTGCGGTTTGAGTGACCGCATGTCAGCATGCGCCATACAGAGAAAGGGCATGGAGGCGCATGCGAAATGGCCGCAGGGAACGGGCAAACCGGGCCGGCCCTCGTCTTGAGCGCGGGCGGCGCGCGGGGAGCTTATCAGGTCGGCGCGATGAAGGCCATCGTCGAACGGCGGCCGCAGGCCACCTTCTCCGTCATCACCGGCACGTCCATCGGCGCCGTGAACGGAGCGGTGATGGCCGAAGGGATCCAGTCGGGGAAGCTCGCCGAGACCCTCGCCCGGCTCTCGAGCGAGTGGCTCGCCATGGAGGGGCTGCTGCGGCTCAACTGGAGGAGCCTGCTTGCAGCCCTGGGGAGCGTCATCCGGTACGGGCCGTCGCCCAAGGTCCTGCAGGCGATGCGGTCTCTTCTTGACGGCGTCCCGCTCGTCCAGCGGCTGTCACGCCTCGTCCCGCCGGATCGCCGCATGGGCGATTATCAGAAGGTTGAACTGGTCGTGACCACCACCGACCTAAACAGCGGCACCACGGTGGCGTTTGACCGGGCCGCCGGGGACGTGCGGGTGATCGACGCGGTGCTGGCCTCGGCGGCGTTCCCCGTGGTCTTTCCGTCTCGCCTGGTCGCCGGCCACTGGCAGGTGGACGGCGGCGTCTTCGACCACACGCCCCTGGGCCAGGTGATCCGCCGGGGAGGGCGCGACATCTTCGTCATCGGAACCTCGCCCCACTGCGGCGAACAGGGGGCATCCCCGCAAACCGGGCCGTTTGCCGACATCTACCACGTGGTGCACCGCCTCTGGCCCCTCATCCTCGACCAGCTTCTTTACGAGGACGTGCGCGAGGCGCGGCGCATCAACGAGATCGTCTCCATCATCGAGGAAAGCCCCAACCCCGACAGCCCGCTGATACGCCGGCTCAAGGCCGCCATCGGCTACGAGAAGGAGGGCCGGCGAAAGCGCGTGGTGGGCATCGTGGAGATCTGCCCGCAGGCCGAGCTCACCCCGCCGGGGACGTTCGGCTTCGGCGACCGGGCTGCCATCCAGAAGATCATGGAACAGGGGTACCAAGACGCCCTGCAGGTTCTCGGGCGCCTGCCCGCTCCGGGCGTGAACACGCGGGGTGGCGGCGCCGGGCGCCTGCATGGTGCGGCTCCTTACGTCAGGGCACGAGGGCGACCTTGATGGCGCCCGAGGGGCCTTTGCGGGTGGCGGCCCGGATGGCCTCCCGCCAGCGTTCGAGGGGAAACTTGTGGGTGACGAGCGGCGAGAGGTCGGCCTTCCCCCGGGCCATGAGCTCGATGGCGTACTCCATCGTGCGCAACCTGCGGCCGTCGGGAAGGCGCTCATAGCCGTAGCAGAACGTCCCCTGGATGTCCAGTTCCTTGAGCCAGATGGGGGTCCAGTCCACGCCGCGGGGAAGTGACGCCAGGCCCACCAGGATGACCCGGCCCCCGCCCCTGGTGAAGCGCAGGGCATCGTCGATGCTGCTCCCGGCGCCCACGCACTCGAAGGTGACATCGGCGCCGCCCACCGGCACCGGCTTGCCCATGATGGGTTTCAGCAGGCGGGCGCCAAGGGCTTCGGCCAAAGCCTCGTAAAGGGCAGGGCCCCGGGCCGTGACCACCTCGTCTGCGCCGAGCCGCCTGGCCATCTCCGCCTGGTGGCGGTGGCGCGCCACCGAGACGATGCGCGCCGGGGTGCCGGTGGCGCGCAGCGCCGCGACGACGCACAGGCCGACCGTGCCAGCTCCGAGCACCAGCGCCGTCTGGCCCGGCTGCGGCGGCCAGCGCAGCACGGGGTGCAGCGCCACCGAGAAGGGTTCCACCATGAGGGCCGCCTCGTCCGGGAGGGAGTCCGGCACCGGCAGAAGCTGCGAGCGGTGGGCCACGAAGTAATCGCCCCAGCTTCCGCCCGTGTCCCGGCAGGCGCCCGTGATCATTCCCGGGGCGAGCCGCCCGTCGGCGAAGTGCTCGCACAGGTGGTAGTCGCCCCGCCGGCAGGCCGGGCACGGCGGGTCGATGCCCCGCACCTCGCACCCAAGCACCGGGTCAACCACCACCCGCTGCCCGACCCGGAAGCCCGAAGCGTCGTCCAACGCCGGCCCCAGCCGCTCGATGACCCCGACGTTTTCGTGGCCGAAGGTGAACGGGAAAGAGGCCAGCGGCGAAGTGGAGGGGCTCGAGTCCAGGAAGATGGTGTGCAGGTCGCTCCCGCAGACGCCACCCATGCGGGTGCGGATCAGCGCCCAGTCCGGGCCCGGCAGCTCCGGCGGAGGGATCTCCCGCAGGCGCGTGCTGCCCAGGGGGCCCGTGAAGGCTGCGGAACTCACGGCCCCGGCCAGCTTGCCCGCCACGTAGCGGGGAATGGTCACGTCGAACTGGACAGCTTTCACAGGGGCGCAAGCTTCCACCGCCGGGCGTGGGATTCCTGCTCGGCCAGACCACTTCGGCGAGCGTCGACATCCTGTCGGGCGCTGGCATCCGGATCTCCTCTCAGGGTACGCTGACGCCGGACGGCAACACCGTTGCCGTCAACGCCCGGAGGTGCGTGCCAACGTCATTTATACCCGGACGTTCACCGTCGCCTCCTCCAGCAACACAACCCGGGTTGCCATCACCCCAACCTCCTGAGAAACAGACGGGGCGGCCTGGACTCTGAGGGGTGGAGCGTCACCCAAGGCACTCCCCAACTGGTGACCCCCGCTCCCGTCAACCAGCCCACCGCCCCGAAGCCCGCCACCGAACAGGCCTTGCAGTGGAGCCCCAGCACGACCAGCGCCACCTGCTCCCAGACGCTCAGCGGAGTCTTCGTAAGTGGGGATAAGGTCGCCTTCTCCGGGTGGATCCGGGTCACCAACGGCACACCTGCCGACTTCGTCATCGAAATCCCCAACGTCCGGGACATTGCATCCGGCTCAGCAGCCCCTCTGACCGTCCCCGTGACGGGGACCTGGCAGGTCTATAAAGCCCGGGGCGTCTGCACCGGCGGCGGGCAGCCCACCTTTCGGGTCCGCTACGTCGGATCCTCCCTGCATGCCGTCGCCTTCACCGATCTTGTCATCGTGCGGGGGAGGTGCGGGCGGCGGCAGCTCCATCCTCCCGAGCTTGGGACGTGCATGCCCGGGTGGACTAGCGCGTACGCTGGTTGCACCAGGGATTGCAAGGGGAGCCCTCGCGCGTGGATAATGAGACCGGAAGACCCAAAGAAGACAAAGAGCGTGATAGACTCATGAAAGCGGCGGCGCTGACCCAAAGCCGGAAGAAGTGGACGGCCGAGGAGCTTGCACGCCTTGACGAAGGCCTCCGGAAGGTCGCTGAGTGGACGCGATCCAAAGGCATCACCGAAGAGGAGCTTGCCGCACTCGCTCGGGAAGCCATCGACCGCATCCGTGAGGAGCGCCAGGGCCGTCGTTGATGCCTCGGCCCTGGCCCCGTCTCTTTTCTACCAAGGCCTTCTGTTTAGGGCTATCCGCCACGATCTTCTGGTCCCCTTGGTGATCCCCGAGATCTACACAGAACTCACCGCAGCGGTGCTTGCGATCTGCGCTCGGGAGGCTGCCCCAAACCACGTGCGCGAGCTGATCCTCCGGGCGTGCGAACTCGTGTACAGCAAGTCACCCCGGCTCATGCCGATGCCGCCGGACTACGCCGTGCCTGAGCTGAAGGGCCACATGAAGGATGCCCATCTCTTCTGGGTAGCCGAGCACGGGCGGGCCGATGTCATCATCGTGCGGGAGCCTCGCTTGGAAACTATTGGTGAGTGGCGTGGGGTGCCCATCCTACGCCCTCGCCACGCCCTTGAGTATCTGGGGCTTCTTCCCGCTCTTTAGGATGGGTCACGATGACGAAGCCTGGTGAGACGCTAGCGGCGCCGCGGCCCCTATCCATGACCCAGGAGGAGCTCGAGGCGTTGGATCGAGCCAACGAAGAGGCCGCCAGGAAGCTCCAGGAGGCTGACGTTACCTGCGAGCAGGTTGTTGAAGAAGTCATGGCGTACGTTCACAAGCTCCGCGAGCGATGACGTTCCTCCCGCGGTCATTGACGCCTGTGCCCTAGTCCCTGCCATCCTGTTTCGGGACAACCCCCAGGCCCGCCAGCGCTGGACCGGGTGTGCGAGGCCTGCTACACTATTTCCCAGGAAGGGTACGTGTGGCGGGACGGCTCTACAAGGGTGACGGGGATCACTATGAGCAGAAACTGCACCGGGTCATGAAGCGCCTGGGGGTGCAGGAGTGACCCGCCCGGTCGAGCGGGGGATCTATGATTTGCAGACCTGGATCGAGGGGATGAAGGCCCTGCCGCCCCCGCTTCCGGCATGGTGCGAGGTGCTGGGGCTCTCCCGCTGTGCGGCTAAAGCCACACCGGGGCCGTGGTGTAGCGGCCTAACGCACCGGTTTGTCACGCCGGAGATCACGGGTTCGAATCCCGCTGGCCCTGCCAGAAGGTCGGACTCCAATCATCCTCCCCTCCCAGCCTTCTTGGGAAGCCTGAGGGACGACCGGGCCCGAGCGGCCGGGGATGGGCTGAATCGGGGGTGCACGCGGGACTCGGGAGGCGAAGGGGAGAGCGCGAAGTATGAAGGCGCCAGAGAAAGACGTCGAGTGCGTCACGATGTGGGGGCAGGTGAGGCGCTTCCCGGCCGAGGCGTTGCGGTTTCGGCCGGCGGCCTACGGCATTGCGGTCCGGGACGGGCAGGTGCTGGTGGCGCGCTCCCGCTTCACGGGCCGGTGGGAGCTGCCGGGCGGCGCGGTGGCGCCGTGGGAAAAACTGGAGGACGGGCTCGTCCGGGAGTACCGCGAAGAGACCGGCGTGACCGTCAGCGTGCGCGGCTTCGTCGGCTTCGACCAGGGCTTCGTGGCGTTTTTCCAGCACCCCTTCAACTCGCTGCGCTTCTTCTTCCGGGTGGACGCGGACGCGGCGGAACTGCGCGCGCAGAAAAGCGAAGTGGACGAGGTGCGCTGGATGCCGATCGCGGAACTGGACGAGGCGGACATGGCGGCCGGCCACTGGCACTTCTTGCAGGAGTGCATGCGCCCCTAGCTGCCACCGGTGCCGGGACGTGTGACCGGGTTGCTCGAGGAAAGCCGCGCCCTTGACGGACGGGTTCCGCCGGGGGATAATTGAGATGATGTCTCAGTTACAGGGTCGAACCCCGGAAGGAAAGGGCGCAGACCCGGCGGCATCGGTGGGCGTGATGCTGGAGGCGCTGCGGCGGGCCGGCTATCGCCTGACGGCCGCCCGGCGGGCGGTGGTCGAAGCCATGCAGTCCGGGGAGCACAGAAGCGCTCCGGAGATCGTGGCGGAGGTGAAACGGCGCCATCCCCGCGTGGGGCGGGCGTCGGTCTACCGAACGCTTGCGATCCTCAGCCGGCTGTGCGCCGTGCAGCCGTCCCTCATGCGGACGGCGCAGGCCCACTACGCGGCCGCAGAGCAGGGGCACCACCACCACTTCATCTGCAACAGGTGTCACGGGGTCATCGAGTTTGGGCAGTGTGGCGCGGCGGACATGGCCAGGCAGCTGGAGCGGCAGTGGGGCGTGCGGGTTGAGGGCCACCTGCTGGAGTTTTACGGGCTGTGTCCGGCGTGCGCCGGCAAGGGATGAATGCGGGCACTTTACAGGCGGGCATTTCGATGAGGTGTGAAGCGGGCGGGGGTGCGTTTGTGAGACGCTGTCTCAATTGGTTGTCCGGCACGCAGCTGGCGGGCGCCGCACTGGCGCTGGTGCTGGTTGCCGGCGCTGCGCCCGGCGGGTGGGGGCCTGCGCCGGCCGCCCGGGCGCGCCTTACGGCCGTCACGTCCACGACCATCCTGGCCGACCTGGTGCGCCGGGTGGCCGGCGAACGCTGGGATGTCAAGGCGATCGTGCCGGTGGGAGCCGACCCGCACGCTTACCAGGCGACCCCCGGGGATGCACGCAGGCTCGCAAGCGCCGATCTGGTGGTTCTGGTGGGAGCCGGGCTTGAGACGCCGGCCTTCGAGAAGCTGGTGCGTTCGGCGGCGAAAGCGGCTACCGTGCTCAAGGTTGCCCCGGCCCTGGGCGTTGTGCGGGACGGCGAAGGCACCGTAGAGGCCGGCAGCCCAGGCGACGAGCACGGGCACGGGGGAGAGGTGGACCCGCACGTGTGGTGGAGCGTCCCGCTGACGATCCGCCTCGTGGAAGAGGTGGAGGCGGCGCTGGAGCGGGTGGACCCCGAGGGGGCGCCCGTGTACCGCACCAACCTGCAGGGCTACACCCATGAACTGCAGCGCCTGGACGGGTGGATCCGGGAGCAGGTCGCCGCCATTCCGCCCGGCAGGCGGCTTCTGGCGACCAACCACGGCGTGCTGGGGTACTTCGCCCGGGAGTACGGGTTTCGTGTGGTGGGCGAGGTGCTTCCGGGCACGAGTTCGCTGGCCGAGGCGTCGGCGGCCGACACGGCGCGCCTCGTGACCCGGCTGAAGCAGCTGCGGGTGCCGGCCATCTTCGCCGAGACCACGGTTTCGCCCGTGCTGGCCGCGCGGGTGAGCCGCGAGGCGGGCGTCCGGCTGGTGACGCTCTACACCGACTCGCTGGGGCCGGAGGGTTCCGGGGCTGAGACGTACGTGGGCTTCATGAAGACCAACGTCGGCCGGATCGTGGAGGCGCTGCGGGGTGGGTGAGGCGGATGGCAGTGACCCGGTGGCGGGACGGTGCGGTGGCAGAAGTGGAGGTGCCCGGTGGGGGCGCCTCTGAAGCGGGCCGCGCGGTTGTCGAGGTGCGGGGGCTGCGTGCCGGGTATGGCGGGCGCGTCGTGCTGGAGGACGTGACGTTCTCCGTCTTTCCCGGGCAGAGGGTCGCGGTGGTGGGCCCCAACGGTGCCGGCAAGTCGACGCTGTTCAACTGCATTGCCGGGCTGCTGAGGCCGACCGCGGGCACGATTCTCCTTGCGA